>NZ_CALRZC010000125.1:0-23910 GCF_943372545.1 Variovorax sp. YR752
CTTCACGTCCCACATCACGGCCTCGAGCCGCTCGGCGATGTCGAACATCTTGGTCGAGCCGGCTTCCTGCGACAGCGTGCGCGCCACGCCCTTGATGACCACGTTGCGCGGATCGCTCACGGTGTAGACCGGGTGGCCGAAGCCGATCACGACTTCCTTGGCGGCGACGCGGCGGCGGATGTCGGCCTCGGCTTCGTCGGGCGCGTCGTAGCGCTTCTGGATCTCGAAGGCCACCTCGTTCGCGCCGCCGTGCTTGGGGCCGCGCAGCGCACCGATGGCGCCGGTGATGGCCGAATACACGTCGGAGCCCGTGCCCGCGACCACGCGCGCCGTGAAGGTGGAGGCGTTGAACTCGTGCTCGGCATACAGGTTGAGCGAGGTGTGCATCGCGCGCTCCCACTGCGGGCTGGGCTTGCGGCCGTGCAACAGATGCAGGAAGTGCGCGCCGATGGAGTCGTCGTCGGTTTCCACTTCGATGCGCCGGCCCTGTGTCGACCAGTGGTACCAGTACAGCAGCATCGAGCCGAGCGAGGCCATGAGACGGTCGGCGATGTCGCGCGCGCCGGGCAGGTTGTGGTCTTCCTTCTCGGGCAGCAGGCAGCCCAGCGACGAGACACCGGTGCGCATCACGTCCATCGGGTGCGCGCTGGCGGGCAGTTGCTCCAGCGCTTCCTTCAGGCTCGCGGGCAGGCCGCGCATGGCCTTGAGCTTGGCCTTGTAGGCGCGCAGTTCGGCGGACGTGGGCAGCTTGCCGTGCACCAGCAGGTGCGCGATTTCCTCGAACTCGCAGACCTCGGCGATGTCCAGGATGTCGTAGCCGCGGTAGTGCAGGTCGTTGCCGGTGCGGCCCACGGTGCACAGCGCCGTGTTGCCGGCGGTCACGCCCGACAGGGCGACGGATTTCTTGGGCTTGAAGCCGGTGGGGGTGGCGGTGTCGTTCATGCGGGTTCCTTGTCTGTGGGCACGGGGTGCAGGTAGGCGTGGCGCAGGCGCGCCGGACGGCCACGGCCGTCGACGGCCACCATCTCGAACAGGCCTTTCAAAGAGGGGCGGGGCTCGCCGTCCGGCGGCTCGGCCGCGCCGGTGACGCAGACCGTGAGCGAGCTGCGCCCGGCGCGCGTCACCCAGGCCCGCAGGCGCAGCACGTGGCCGACCGGCACGGGCGCCAAAAACTGCGCGTCGCCCAGGCTGGCCATGACCACGTCGGACTTGGCGAAGGCGCGCGCGGCGAGGAAGGCGGCCTTCGACATCAGCAGCAGGGCGTTGCCGCCGAACAGCGTGCCGTAGTGGTTGGCGTGCGCGGGGAACACGATGTCGGTCAGTTCGATGGCGGCAGAGCGGTGGGTCATGCTTCGCAATTTACGCAATCGAACGCCCATAATGAAGGACTGAATTGGCGAATCATTGCGAATGAAGACGGCCGATTTTGCAAATATTGCGAATATCACAAAGACCCACGAGGTGACCCGATGAGCAAGACCTTCATGGGCGTGCGCCTGCGCACGCTGCGCGCCGAACGCGGCCTCACGCAGGTGGCGCTGGCGCAGATGCTCGGCCTGTCGCCGAGCTACCTGAACCAGATCGAGCAGAACCAGCGTCCGCTCACCGTGGCCGTGCTGCTGCGCATCAGCAAGACGCTCGGCGTCGATGTGCAGCAGTTCTCTGACGACGAAGAGGCGCGGCTCGTGGCCAGCATGCGCGAGGCGCTGGCGGACAACCCCGGCGGCGAGGCCGTCGCGCTGCCCGAGCTGCGCGAGGTGGCGTCGCAGATGCCCGCCGTGGCGCGCGCGCTGCTCGCCTTGCACCGCCGCCACCAGGAGGCGCAGGAGCGGCTGGAGCTCATGGCCGCCGAACTGGGCGACGGGCGCGGCGACATCTCGCGCAGCCGGCCGATGCCCTTCGAGGTGGTGCGCGACTTCTTCTTTGCGCACCAGAACCATTTCGACCCGCTCGACACGGCCGCCGAATCGCTCGCCGCCGAGGCCCGCGCGCACGGCGGACCGCTCGCCGAATGGCTCCAGCAGCGGCTTCTGAAGGTGCACGGCGTGCGCGTGGTGCCGGACGACGAAGCCGCGGGCGCGCTCGACAGCCAGCGCCGCTACGACCCAGCCAGCCGCGTGCTGCGTTTGTCGGCCGGCCTGGAGCCGGGCCAGCAGGCCTTCCAGCTGGCCACGCAGCTCGCGCTGCTCGAGCAGGCCGTGCTCATCGAATCGCTGGTCGCGCAGGCCGATTTCGGCGACGCGCCGGCCCACGCGCTCGCGCGCATCGGGCTGGCCAACTACTTCGCGGCGGCCGTGCTGTTGCCGTATGGCCCGTTCCTGCAGGCGGCTGAGGCGCTGCGCTACGACATCGACCTGCTCGCGCGCCAGTTCGGCGTCGGCTTCGAAACCGTGTGCCACCGCCTGAGCAGCATGCAGCGCCCGGGCGCGTCGGGCGTGCCCTTCTTCTTCATCCGCGTGGACCGGGCGGGCAACATCTCCAAGCGGCAATCGGCCACGCACTTCCACTTCTCGAAGACCGGCGGCACCTGCCCGCTGTGGAACGTGTACGAGGCCTTTGCGCAGCCCGGCCGCGTGCTGCCGCAGCTGGCGCGCATGCCCGACGGCCGCGCCTACCTGTGGATCGCGCGCACCGTGTCGCACGGCCAGCGCGGCTTCGGCTCACCGAGCAAGACCTTCTCGATCGGCCTGGGCTGCGACATCCGCCACGCCCCGCGCCTGGTCTACGCCAAGGGCCTCGACCTGAAGGACCCCGACGTGCCCACGCCCATCGGCATGGGCTGCAAGGTCTGCGAGCGCGTGGCCTGCCCGCAGCGGGCGTTCCCGTTCATCGGGCGGGCGCTGGATGTGAACGAGAACGAAAGCAGGTTCACGCCGTATGCGGTGGCGGGGGCGTAGGGCGGTGGCGCGTCATTCGCCTTGCGAGGGCTGCGGTGCGGCCCCGGACGCCTCGCTCCACCCACCCCCCAGCGCCTTGTAGATCGCCAGCCGGTTCGTCTGCTCCGTGAGCTGCAGACCGATGAGCGTCTGCTGCGCCGCATAGTCGCTGCGCTGCGCGTCGAGCACGTCGAGGTAGTTGGCGGCACCGCTCTTGAAGAGCGACTGCGAGAGCTCGAAGCTGCGCGCGGTGGCGGCGCGCAGCGAGCGCTGTGCGTCGAGGCGTTCGGCCAGCGTGCGGCGTTCGGCCAGGGCGTCGGCCACTTCGCGGAAGGCGGTCTGCACGGCCTTTTCGTAGGTGGCGATCTGGATCTTCTGCTGCGCCTGCGCCACCTGCAGGTTGGCGCGGTTGGCGCCGCCGTCGAAGATCGGCACGCTGATCGACGGCGCGAAGCTCCAGGCCTTGCTGCCGCTGGTGAACAGGCCCGAGAGCGTGCTGCTCGCGGTGCCGGCTGAGGCGGTGAGCGCGATGCGCGGGAAGAAAGCCGCGCGCGCTGCGCCGATGTCGGCATTGCTCGCGCGCAGCGCGTGTTCGGCGGCGCGCACGTCGGGTCGCTGCTGCAGCACGTTCGACGACAGGCCGGCCGGCGGCACGAGCAGTTGCGCCACGTCGGCGGTCGTCGCGGCGGTCGGCAGCAGTTCGGGCGGCGGCGTGGTGCCAACCAGCAGCGCGAGCGCGTTGCGGTCCTGCTCGACCTGGCTGTCGAAGGCCGCGGCGTCGGCGCGCGCGGCATCGACGGTGCTTTGCGATTGCGCCAGCGCCAGGCCCGACTGCGCACCCAGCGCATGGCTGCGCTGCACCAGCTCGAAGGACTTGCGCTGGCTCTCGAGCGTGCTGCGCGCCAGCTGCAGGCGCTGCTCGTCGGCGGCCAGTTGCAGCCACGCCGTGGCGACCGAGGCCACCAGGCTGATCTGCGTGCTGCGCTGCGTTTCCTCGGTCTGGAAGTAGCTCTGCAGGGCCGAGTCGCCGAGGTTGCGCACGCGCCCGAACAGGTCGAGCTCGTAGGCCGTCATGCCGAGGTTGGCGCTGTACTGCGAGGCGATGCGCGACTCGCCGCTGGTCGACAGGCTGCCCGGCGTGCGCGAGCGTGTGCCGGCCGCACCGGCGTTGACGGTGGGGAACAGGTCGGCCCGCGCAATGCCGTACTGGGCACGCGCGCGCTCGATGTTGAGCGCGGCCACGCGCAGGTCGCGATTGTTGGCGAGCGCGAGTTCGATCACGCCCTGCAGCTGCTTGTCGACGAAGAAATCGCGCCAGCCGATGTCGATCGGTGTGGCCGTGGTGATGCCGGCCGAGGGCAGGGCCGATGGCACCGGCGAGGCGGGCGTTTCATACGCAGGCGCAAGGTTGACGCAGCCCGCGAGCACGACGGAGGCCATGGCGGCGCAGGCCAATGCGCGCAGGGGAAGGCGGGGCAGGGTGGCGCGAATCATCATTGCGCTCCCTGCTCTGCGGGCAATGCATCCGGCGCGGCGGCCGGCTTGCGCCGGCCCTCCAGCCAGCCGCGAATCAATGCGAAGAACAGCGGCACGAAGAAGATGCCCAGCGCCGTGCCGACCACCATGCCGCCCAGCACTGCCGTGCCGATCGACTGGCGGCCACCCGCGCCCGCGCCGGTGCCGATGGCCAGCGGCAGCACGCCGAAGCCGAAGGCCAGCGAGGTCATGAGGATGGGGCGCAGCCGCAGCCGCACGGCTTCCAGCGTCGCTTCGATCACGCCCTTGCCCTGCTCCTGCAACTGCTTGGCGAACTCGACGATCAGGATCGCGTTCTTCGACGACAGCCCCACGGTGGTCAGCAGGCCGACCTGGAAGTACACGTCGTTGCTCAGCCCGCGCAGGCTGGTGAACAGCAGCGCGCCCACGATGCCCAGCGGCACCACGAGGATCACCGAGAACGGCACCGACCAGCTCTCGTACAGGGCCGCGAGGCACAGGAACACGAACAGGATCGAGATGGCATAGAGCAGCGGCGCCTGTGCGCCCGACAGGCGCTCCTGGAACGAGGCGCCGGTCCATTCGTAGCCGATGCCGGCGGGCATCTGCTTCATGACTTCGTCGACGGCGGCCATGGCGACGCCGGAGCTCACGCCGGGCGCGGCATCGCCGACGAACTCGTAGCTGGGGCTGCCGTTGTAGCGCTGAAGCTGCGGAGAGCCATACGTCCAGCGCGAGCTCGAGAAAGCCGGGAACGGCACCATCTGGCCCAGGCTGTTGCGCACGCTCCAGCGATCGATGTCGGTGGGCAGCATGCGGAAGGCCGTGTCGCCCTGCATGTACACGCGCTTGACACGGCCGTTGTCCAGGAAGTCGTTGATGTAGGTGCCGCCCATGGCGCTCGACAGCGTGCTGTCGATGTCGGCCGTGGCCAGGCTCGATGCACCGGCGCGTGCGTCGTCGATGTCCACCGCGAACTGCGGCGTGTCGTCCAGGTTGTTGCTGCGCACATTCGCCACCTCGGGCCGCTTGGAGAGCAGATCGATGAGCTGGTCACGCGCCTTCACGAGCGCGTCGTGGCCCAGGCCGTTGATGTCCTTCAGGTGGAAGTTGAAGCCCGCGTTGGCGCCGAGCCCGCGCACCGCCGGCGGCAGCAGCACGAAGATGCGCGCGTCGCGGATGGTCGACAGCTCCTTGTTGGCGCGCCGCGCGAGTTCGGCGGCCGACTGGCCGGCGCCTTCGCGCTCGCCCCAGTCTTTCAGCTTCACGAAGGCGCGCGCCGAACTCTGGTCGCCGTTCTGCCCGGTGATCACGTTCACGCTCACCACCTCGGGCTGCCTGGTGAAGTAGTCCTGCATCTGCGTGACCACCGGCTGCAGGCGCGCATCGGACGCGCCCGGCGGCAGCGTCACCTGCACCTGCAGGAAGGCCTGGTCTTCATCGGGCAGGAAGGACGTGGGCAGCCGCATGAACAGCAACGCCATCACAGCCGCGATCAGCAGGTACACCACGAGGCTGCGCTTGCCGCGCCGCATGATGCCGCCGACCACGCCCTGGTAGCGGTCGGCGCCCTTGTCGAAGTTGCGGTTGAAGCCCGCGAAGAAGCGGTCGACCGCACCCAGCACGCCCTTGCGCGGCGCGGCATGGCCGCCCTTGGCAACCGGCTTGAGCAGCGTGGCGCACAGCGCCGGTGTGAGCGTGAGCGCCACGAACACCGACAGCGCCATGGCCGAGACGATGGTGATCGAGAACTGGCGGTAGATCACGCCGGTCGAGCCGCCGAAGAAGGCCATGGGGATGAACACGGCCGACAGCACCAGCGCGATGCCGACCAGCGCCGGCGTGATCTCGGCCATCGACTTGCGCGTGGCCTCCTTGGGCGAGAGCCCTTCCTCGTGCATCACGCGCTCGACGTTTTCCACCACCACGATGGCGTCGTCCACCAGCAGGCCGATGGCCAGCACCATGCCGAACATGGTGAGCGTGTTGATGGAGTAGCCGGCCATCGAGAGCACGCCGAAGGTGCCCAGCAGCACCACGGGCACGGCAATGGCCGGGATCAGCGTGGCGCGGAAGTTCTGCAGAAAGACGTACATCACCAGCACGACCAGCAGCATGGCCTCGGCCAGCGCCTTCACCACCTCGTCGATCGACGCGCTCACGAAGGGCGTGGTGTCGTAGCTCACGAAGGTCTGCAGCTGGTTGGGAAAGAGCGGCTGCAGTTCGTCGACCTTGGCCTTCACGGCCTCGGCCACCTGCACGGCGTTGGCGCCGTCGGCCAGCACGATGCCCATGCCGGCGCCCGGACGGCCGCCGAGCACCGAGCGCACTGTGAGGTTCTCGGCGCCCAGCTCGACACGGGCCACGTCTCTCAGGCGCACAACGGCGCCGTCGGGCGTGGCGCGCAGCACCACGTTCTCGAACTCTTCGACCGTCTTCAGCTTGCTGCGCGCGGTGATGGTGGCGTTGAGCTGCTGCTGCGCACCGGCCGGCAGCGCGCCGAGCTGGCCGGCCGAGACCTGCGCGTTCTGCGCGGTGATGGCGCTGCCCACGTCGGAAGGCATGAGCGCGTACTTGCGCAGCTTGTCGGGGTCGAGCCACAGGCGCATGGCGTAGCCGGTGCCCAGGGTCTGCACTTCGCCCACGCCGTCGATGCGGCTGATGACGTCGACCAGGTTGCTGCTGATGAAGTCGCCCACGTCCACCGCCGAGGCACTGCCGTCGCCGGAGAACATCGAGACGATCATCAAAAAGTCGTTGCCGCCCTTGGTGACGGTGACGCCGCGGCTTTGCACCTGCTGCGGCAGGCGGGACATGGCCTGCTGCAGCTTGTTCTGCACCTGCATCTGGGCCACATCGATGTTGGTGCCCGCGTCGAAGGTGAGCGACAGCCGCGCCTGCCCCGACGAGTTGCTGGTCGACTGCATGTACAGCAGGTTGTCCAGCCCCTTCATCTGCTGTTCGATGACCTGGGTGACGGAGTCTTCGACCGTCTTGGCCGAAGCGCCGGTGTAGGTGGCGCCGATGGACACGCGCGGCGGCGCGATGTCGGGGTACTGCTCGAGCGGCAGCGTGCGAATGGCCATCAGGCCGGCGAGCATGACGACGATGGAAAGCACCCACGCGAAGATGGGGCGGTCGATGAAGAACTGGGCCATGGGTCGGCCTCAGCGTGCGAGGGTGGTGGAAGCAGCGTCGGGCTTGGCGCTCGCGATGGCAGCGCTGGCGGGACGGGCGCCCAGGTCGACCGTGCGCACCTTGTCGCCCACCTTCACGCGCTGCGAGCCTTCCATGAGCACGCGGTCGCCCGCGACCAGGCCGTCGATCACCTGCCAGCGCGTGCCGATGGCGCGGCCGATGCGGATGGGGCGCTTCTCGACCTTGTTGTCGGCATCGATCACCAGCGTGGAGGCACTGCCGTCGGGCGCGCGCGTCACGGCCTGCTGCGGCACCAGCAGGGCGGCGTCGTTCACGCCCTCTTGCAAGACGGCGCGCACGTACATGCCGGGCATCAGCAGCTTGTCGGGGTTGGGCACCACGGCGCGCAAGGTGACGCTGCCGGTGCCGGCATCGACCGTCACGCCGCTGAAGGTGAGGCGCCCGGCGTGCGGGTAGGGGCTGCCGTCTTCGAGCAGCAGCTGGATGCGCGCCTCGGCCTCGCTGGCGCGCTGCAGCCGGCCGCTGGCGAGCTCGCGCTTCAGGCGCAGCAGCTCGCTGCTCGACTGCGTGACGTGCACATGGATCGGGTCGAGCTGCTGCACGGTGGTCATGGCGGCCGCCTGGTTGGCGGTGACCAGCGCGCCCGGGGTCACGGTCGAGAGCTCTGCCCAGCCGGTGATCGGCGAGGTGATGCGCGTGTAGCCCAGCTGGATGCGCGCGGTCTGTTCGGCGGCGCGCGCCACGCCGAGGTCGGCTTCGGCCTGCTGCGCGGCGGCCTGGGTTTCATCGAACACCTGGCGGCTGATGGCGTCGATCTTCACGAGTTCGGCATTGCGCTTGGCCACGGTGCGGGCCGTGGCCAGGGCCGACTCGGCCTTGCGCACGCTGGCCTGCGCGCTCGCATGCGCCGCCTGCAGCGAGGCCGGGTCGAGCTGGTAGAGCACCTGGCCGGCCTTGACCTGCGAGCCTTCGGTGAAGAGCCGCTCCTTGAGGATGCCGCCGACCTGCGGGCGGATCTCGGCGATGACCGGGGCGGCGGTGCGACCGGGCAGTTCGGTGCTCAGGGCCAGCACCTCGGACTTGAGCGTGACGATGCCGACTTCTTTCTCGGGGGCCGCCTTGGCCGTGCCGGGAGACTCCACGTTGGTGCGCGAGCACCCCACGAGGGCGGCGGCGATGCACAGGGCCGTGAGGAGCGGGGCGGAGCGGGAGGCGAAGTGGACGGGCATGGACAGGCAGAAGTGACGGAAGCCAAAGATGGAGCGGGCACGCGCCGTCGAGTTCAATGCCGCGGCGCGGGGGCGGCGAACTTTACAGAGCGGAAACCGTGCCATGCCCGGGAAGGGCTGGCGGGTGGGGTCGAGTGTGGTGCCCGACAGTTAAGCGGGTGTGAAGCAGGGCGATTCCCTGGCGCAAAACGCGCCTGAAACGCCCCGGCTACGGCTTCTTCTTCGCCTGCGCGATCAGGAAATCGACCAGCAGCACCAGCGGCCCGACGGCGTTGTCGGTGCGGTACAGGATGCCCAGCGGCGCGATGGGCGCGTTCATGCGCAGCGGCAGCTCGACCACGGCCGAGCGGTCGAGCTGGTCGAGCACGGTGCGCGGCACCGGCACCACCACGTCGGGCTGCGAGAGCAGGGCGCGCACCAGCTGCGGCGTGAGCACCTGGATGGCGTGCGGGCGCGGCACGATCTGCTCGGCGGCCCAGGCGGCCTCCATCACCTGGCGCACTGCGAAGTGCGCGGGCGGCAGCACCCAGCGCGAGTCGGCGAGGTCGCGCAGCCGCAGGCGCTTGCGCTGCGCGGCGGGGTGATTGACGCCGGCGATCACCACCACCGAGTCGCTGCGCAACGGCACGAAGCGGTGAGCGTCGGGCACGCGCGCCGGCTGGCGCAGCAGCACCGCGTCGAAGGCGCCTGCGCGCAGGCCGACCGTGAGCCGTTCGATGTTGCCTTCCTCGATGAAGAGGCGCAGCTTGGGGTGCTTGGCATGCAGCACGTTCAGCGCGGGCTGCAGCACGCTGGCGATGGCCGCCTCGATGGCGCCTATGCGCAGCGCGCGCGTCTCTTGCGCGGCCAGCGCCGCGAGGCCGTCGCTGGCGACCTGCATGGCGTCGATCACCATGCGCGCATGCAGCGCCAGCAGGCGCCCGGCCTCGGTGATGCGCATGCCGCGCGCGTGGCGCTCGAACAGCGGCGTGTCGATCAGGCTCTCGACCTCCTGCAGCATCTGCGTGGCCGCCGGCTGGCTGATGTGGATCGCGTCGGCCGCGCGGCGCAGGTGCGAGTGCGCGGCCAGCGCGTCGATGAGCTTCAGGTGGCGCAGGCGCAAGCGCGCGAGCAGCCGCTCGTGCAGCACGGAAGACGGGGTGGGCGTGTCGGTGGCCATCGATAGGCAATCATTATCAGTCGATGCAAAAGCGATTGGACGCCAATCGGTGGCCTTCCTACGCTCACGGGGTCGGGCGGCAGACAAGGGCGCATCGGCTGCGGGCCCGACGGGGCTGTGCGGACGAAGGGCTCCCGCCCGGCGGGTCCTTCCCTTCTTCTTCAGACAACACCTCACCATGCCTCACCGATTCTGTCCGGCCGCAAGCCTGTGCCTGCCCATCGTTCTTGCCGTCTCGTCCCTGTGCGCCTCGGCGCAGGAGGCGCCTGCCGCCGCTGCGGCTGCATCGCCCGCACCGGCCGCCGCCGTGCCGCTGTACCCGCTGATCGCCGAGCGTTCCAAGGCCATCGAGCAGAAGGTGATCGACTGGCGCCGCGACATCCACCAGCACCCCGAGCTGGGCAACCAGGAAAAGCGCACCGCCGCGCTGGTCGCGGCCCACCTGAAAGCGCTGGGCTACGAGGTGCGCGAAGGCGTGGCCGTGACCGGCGTGGTCGCCACGCTGCGCGGCGCCAAGCCCGGCCCGGTGGTGGCGCTGCGCGCCGACATGGACGCGCTGCCCGTGAAGGAGCAGGTCGACGTGCCCTTCGCCTCCAAGGCGCGTGCCCAGTGGGGCTTCGCGAATGTCGACGTCATGCATGCCTGCGGGCACGACGGCCATGTGGCGATCCTGATGGGCGTGGCCGAGGTGCTGGCGTCGATGAAGGCGCAACTGCCGGGCACCGTGAAGCTGATCTTCCAGCCGGCCGAGGAGAAGCTGCCCAACGCCGAGATCGGCGGCGCGCGCCGCATGCTGGCCGAAGGCGCCTTCGACGCGCCCACGCCCGACGCGGTGTTCGGCCTGCACCTGGTCTCGGCGCTGAACACCGGGCAGATCGGCTACAAGCCCGGCCCCATCACCGCGAGTTCGGACACCTTCAAGGTGAGCGTGAAGGGCCGCCAGACGCACGGCTCGCAGCCCTGGAGCGGGGTCGACCCGATCGTGCTCGGCTCGCAGATCGTGCTGGGCTTCCAGACCATCGCGAGCCGCCAGGTCAACGTGACCAAGGAGCCGTCGGTGCTCAGCGTGGGCACCTTCAACGCGGGCACGCGCTACAACATCATTCCCGACGCGGTCGAGATGAGCGGCACGCTGCGCACCTACGACGACGAGATGCGCCAGTTCATCATCAAGCGCATGGGCGAGACCGCCTCGCACATCGCGCAAAGCGGAGGCGGCACGGCCGAGGTCCGCTTCGAAGCCGACGGCTACGCCCCCACCGTGAACGACGCCGCCCTGACCGCCAAGATGGTGCCCAGCCTGCAGCGCGTGCCGGGCGCCAAGCCGGTCGTGATTCCGAAGGGCACGGGCGGCGAAGACTTTTCGTTCTTCGCGCAGAAGGCGCCCGGCCTGTTCGTGATGATCGGCGCCACGCCGCCCGGACGCGACGCGAACAAGGCCGAGCCCAACCACTCGCCGCGCTTCTTCGTCGATGAAGCCAGCTTGCTGATCGGCGTGCGCACGCTGTCGCAGCTGACGGTGGACTACATGGCGGGCGCGCAGCGCTGACCTGAGCGAATCGGCTGCTCCAGCGCATCCGACAGTGGAAACAGATGCTGCGCGATGAAGTCCACGAACACACGGATCCTGGGCGACAGCTTTCGGCTCGACGGCCACAGCACGTGGAAGATCATGTGTTCGCGGTTGTGGTCGTCCAGCACCGTGACCAGGCGGCCCTGTTCCAATTGCTGGCGCACGGCGATCTCCGGCACGCAGGCAATGCCCAGCCCCTGCTCGGCAAAGCAGACCTGCGGATCGAGCGTGTTGGTCACCATGCTGGCCGGCAGGTCGACAGGGGGCGAGCCGGCCGCAAGGCCCAGCGGCCACACGTCCAGCTTGCCGGTGCTGGGAAAGCGATAGAGCAGGCAGGCGTGGCTTGCCAGGTCTTGCGGTTCGCGCGGCACGCCGGCCCGGCGAAAGTAGGCCGGCGCACCGACGATCACCTTGCGGCACGAGCCGATGCGTCGCGCCATCAACCGTGAATCGCTGGGCTCGCCGGTGCGGATCACCGCGTCGAAGCCTTCCTCGATGACGTCCACCAGCCGGTCGGCGTAGTCGATGTCCAGTTCGATGTCGGGATAGAGCCGCTTGAACGCCGCCAGCTTGGGCATGAACAGCGTGCCCACCGACGGCAGGCTGATGCGCAGCTTGCCGCGGGGTGCGCTCTGTGTCTGCAGCAGTTCCGCTTCGGCCGATTCCACCTCGCAGAGGATGCGTCGGCAGCGCTCCAGGAACAGCGCGCCCTCCGGCGTCAGGTGGACGGTGCGCGTGGAGCGATGGAACAGCCGCACGCCCAGCCGCTCTTCGAGCCGCACGATGGCCTTGCTGACGGCCGAGGCCGAGATGCCCAACTGCTGCCCCGCGGCCGTGAAGCTGCGCGTTTCGCCGGCGCGAACGAAGACGTTCAGCGAACCCAGGTTTTCCATGGAGCGACTTTGATTGATGACTGCGGAGTCATATGTATTTGAAACTTTAGCCCATTTTTCATTGATGCATTCCCGCCCACACTGCGGTGAACGCCAACGCGGGCCACCCGGCCACGCGGGCACAGACGATGGGAAACAACTGAATGAACACCACAACCGCCACCGTGGGCCAGCGCACCGAACGACTGCCCGTGGCCGCCTTGCTGGCCTTGTCGATGACCGGCTTCCTGGCACTGCTGACGGAGACGATGCCGGCCGGCATGCTCTTGCGCATCAGCCAGGACCTGGGCGTGTCGGAAGCGCTCGCGGGCCAGTTCGTGACCCTCTATGCCATCGGCTCGCTGGTTGCGGCCATTCCGCTGACGGCGGCCACGCTGGGCTGGCGGCGCCGGCCGTTGCTGATCGCGGCGCTGGTCGCCGTGCTGGCCTTCAACACGCTCACGGCGCTGACGTCGAGCTATGCAGTCGCGCTGGTTGCGCGCTTCATGGCCGGCATGGCGGGCGGCCTGATCTGGGGAATGCTGGCGGGCTATGCGCGGCGCATGGTGCCCGAGCACCTCAAGGGGCGCGCGCTGGCAGTGGCCGGGCTGGGCGCACCGCTGGCGTTGTCGCTGGGCGTGCCGCTGGGGACGTTGATGGGCGCCACGCTGGGCTGGCGCACCGCGTTCGGCGGCATGTCGCTGCTCACGCTGGCGGTGATGGCCTGGGTCTTCCTGCAGGTGCCCGACTACCCGGGGCAGACGGCCGAAAAGCGCGCGCCGGTGCGCCGGATCTTCGTCACGCCCGGCGTGCGGCCGGTGCTGGCCGTGCTTGCGCTGTGGGTGCTGGCGCACAGCATTCTCTACACCTACGTGATGCCGTTCCTGGCGCCGGCCGGCCTGTCCGATCGGGTCGATGCGGTGCTGCTGGTCTTCGGCGTGGCGTCGCTGGCCGGCATCTGGATCAGCGGCCTGCTCATCGACCGCATGCTGCGCTCGCTGGTGCTGCTCGCCCTCGCGGGCTTTGCGCTGGCGTCGTTGGCCCTGGGCGTCGCCGGCACGCAGCCGGTGGTGGTCTATGTCGCGGTGGCCGTGTGGGGGCTGACCTTCGGCGGCTCCGGGGCCTTGCTGCAGACCGCGTCGGCCGAAGCAGCGGGCCCCGGCGCGGACGTGGCGCAATCCATCCTCGTCACGGTGTGGAACATCGCCATTGCGGGCGGCGGCATCGTCGGTGGCGTGCTGCTGGAGACATCGGGCGTCGGCGCTTTTCCATGGGCATTGTTGGCGCTGTTGCTTCCCGGCCTTCTGATTGCCTGGGCATCGCGTGCGCACGGGTTTCCCGCGAAGCCGCACCGGTCGTCCCACTGATTCCGAAGGGCGCGGCGCATTTCGCGCGCACGGGTGGGGCCCGCTAGAAAGGCGGGGGCTCGCTCAGAGCCAGTTGCCGCCCTGCGGCATCTGGATCTGCTCGGCCGGATCGCCGCCCGTCACGAACGAGCCGATGAGGATACTCAGCAGCGAAATGAAGATGCTCGCGAACAGCGCGGTCCAGAAGCCCGACACCTTGAAGCCCTTCACCAGCGCGGCGACCAGCATGACCATCAGCGCGTTGATGACCAGCAGGAACAGGCCGAAGGTCAACAGCGTCAGCGGCAACGTGAGGAAGATCAGCAGCGGCTTGACGACGGCGTTGGCCAGGCCGAGCAGCAGCGCCGACACGATCAGCGCCGCGGTGCTGTCGAACTTGAGTCCCTTGAAGAGGTGGCTGGCGACCCACAGCGAGATGCCGGTGATGGCCCAGTGGACGAGAAAAGGGGTGATGTTGTTCAGCATGGCGTGCGGTGTGTGGCGTCAGGCGCCATGGTAATCGGGGCATCGCGACGGACCGCTGCGCGGGGCCGGCGGATTTTCTGCGGTTACTTCCCGAAACCATGGCCGACAGGCCGTTAAGATCGCGAACTTCTGGCGCCTGCGCAGGCGTCTGTCTCCATCTTTCTCTGGTTTGGCCGCATCAACCACGGTCATGCATCCATGGCGAATGCGTCGATCGCAAGCGTGACACCCGCTCCGGCGTCGGCCGACGAGGCCGAGTCGTGGGTGCGCGGGGAACTCATCCGCAGCCTGATGCGCTCGGCGCGCGGTTCCTACATCGTGTCGGCGGCGCTCATGCCCGCCATGGTCGGCCTGAGCTGGGGCCACGTGCCCCGCTGGGAGCTGCTGACCTGGCTGGCCGCGGGCATCATCGCCACCACCTGCCGGGCCTGGGGCGCGCGCGTGTACGCCGTGCGCTATGCCGGGCGCAGCGCGGTCGCGCAGCAGCAGTTCACCGACCGCTACGGCTTCGTGTGGAGCACCAGCGCGGTGGTGTGGGGCTGCTCGGTGCTGCTGTTCTTCGAGCGCACGCCGCAGGTCAACCAGTTCATGAGCTGGCTCATCGTGGCCGGCGTGGGCACCTTCCCGCTCAACGGGCTGGCGCTGCACCCGCCGCTGCTCAAGCGCTACGTCAACACGCTGTTCATCACCATGCTCGGCGCGGTGCTGGTGCGCCTCGTGGCCGTCACCCTGCAACAGCCGCAGTTCCAGTACGGCTACCTGATGCCGCTGCTGCCGGCGCTGCACTGGTTCCTGTTGCTGCGTGCCGGCCGCAACATCCATGAGACGGCGCGCAACAGCCTGGAGCTGCTGTTCCACAACCACATCCTGATCAAGTCGCTCACGCAGCAGCGGCAGGCGGCGGTGTCGGCCGTGGCCATGAAGAACCGCTTCCTGGCCAGCGCCGCGCATGACATGCGCCAGCCCGTGCTGGCGCTGTCGCTGTACGCCGACTGGCTGCGCAACGAGCCCGAGCTGGTGCTCGAGCTCGCCCCGAAGATCGTGCGCGCCACCCACGCGGTGAACGCGCTGTTCGACTCCATGTTTGACCTGGCGCGCATCGACGCGGGCCAGGTGCGCCTGCACATCGAACGCGTCGACGTCGCCGAGCTGCTGCACGACCTCGAGCTGCAGTACCGCCCTGTGGCCGAGAGCCGGGGGCTGGACTTCCGGGTGCACGTGACCGAAGGCTCGTTCCTCACCGACCCGATCCGCGTGCGCCGCATGATCGGCAACCTGCTCGCCAACGCCATCAAGTACACGACCGAAGGCGGCGTGCTGCTGGCTGCGCGCCAGACCCCCGAAGGCATGCGCGTGGAGGTGTGGGACACCGGCATCGGCATCGCGCCCGAGCACCTGCGCGACGTGTTCCTGGAGTTCTACAAGGTCGCCGACCACGCCGGCACCTCCGACGGCTTCGGCCTCGGCCTGGCCATCGTCGCGCGGCTGTCGCACGTGCTGGGCCACCCCGTCAGCGTGCGTTCGCGCCTGGGCAGTGGCAGCGTGTTCCGCGTGGCGCTGCACGATGCCGACGAGGCGGTGGCGCAGGCGCGGGTGAGTGCGTCGGGCGGTTGAGCGGTCGCCCTCAAGCGCTATCGCATCGCCCATGAAAAAACCGCGCACGAGGCGCGGTTCCTGATCAAGCCGGCAGCTTCGCGGCCTCAGCCCGACAGCAGCCCGTTGGTGCGTGCGTAGTGCAGCGCCTGCGTACGGCTCTTCACGCCCAGACGGCGGAACAAGCGCCACAGGTGCACCTTCACCGTGTGTTCGCTGATCTCCAGGTCGGTCGCGATGTCGCGGTTGCTCATGCCCTTGTCGAGCATGGCGATCAGCTGGGTCTGGCGCTTGGAGAGCTTGCCGCTGTTGGCGGCGGGCATCTCTTCGGTGTCGTCTTCCGATCCGGCCATCAGCAGGCCGCGCAGGGCGGCTGCCAGCTCGTTGGAGCTGGCCGACTTCTCGATATAGGTGTCGGCGCCGGCCTCGATGCAGGCGTCTTCCATGTCGGCAGCCGGGGCCGCCGAGTACACGGCGATCGGAACGTTCGGATAGACCTGCTTGACCGCGATCACGCCCGAGACGCCATTGGTGTCCGGCAGCTTCAGGTCCAGGCAGAAAAGGGTGGGCGCGCCACGCTGCTGGACCGAACTGGCGAGCTTGTCGAGCCGCTCGAGCTCGACGATGTTCTCGGCGGGGCGCAGGCGACGCAGGACCATCACGATCGCGTCGCGCATCAGGGGGTGGTCGTCGATGACATAAATGCTCATGTTTTCTTCCTTTGTGATCGCACCGTCTTCTCTCTTGTCGCACCCGTAGGCGGATGGCCTGCGGGTCGTTGCCGGATCAATGTCCCTGAGTGGTGGACGTTGCCTCCGCCAGTGCCTCCAGCGCCTCGGTGGCGGCGCGAGCCTGTTGCGCGTCGACCGGTTCGAGCTGCGCGGCCAATGCCGTGAGCGCCGCGCCGCGTTGCGCCTGCAAGTCGGCGATGGTACGGCCCGCTTCCTGCGGCGACGCGAATCCACGGCTTTGCAAAAGGGTTTCGCCGCGCGCATCGAGCAGCTTGAAATAGAAAAGGCCGTCGGCCTTCTCGCGGTATTGCTTGAAGCTGGGCTTTGCCACCTTGGCGGCCTTGGTGCCGCCGCCGTCGCGGCCCGCCGCGAGGTTGCGCAGGCCGACCGCGTGGCGCAGCGAGGTCATGAAGGGGCGCGACAGCTTGCGCGCCTTCTCGGCACCCAACAGCAGGATGCGCTCGATTTCGGCGGGGTCGTTCATGAGCGCCTCGTAGCGCGCGCGCAGGGGCGCCACTTCGCGGTCGATGCGCTCGAACAGCACCTGCTTGGCGTCACCCCAGGCGATGCCGTCGGCGTACGCCTTGCGCAGGGCTTCGGTTTCCTCGGCGCTGGCGAAGGCCTGGTAGATCTGGAACAGGGCCGAGCCCTCGGTGTCCTTGGGCTCGCCGGGCGCGCGCGAGTCGGTGACGATGCTGGCAATCTGCTTTTGCAGCTGCGCGCGCGGCGCGAACAGCGGGATCGTGTTGTTGTAGCTCTTGCTCATCTTGCGTCCGTCCAGGCCGGGCAAGGTAGCGACCGCATCGTCGATCTCGGCGTCGGGCAGCGTGAAGTGCTCGCCGTACTGGTGGTTGAAGCGCTGCGCCATGTCGCGCGCCATTTCGATGTGCTGCACCTGGTCGCGGCCCACGGGCACCTTGTGGGCGTTGAACATCAGGATGTCGGCGCCCATCAGCACGGGGTACATGAACAGGCCGGCCGTCACGTCGGCGTCGGGCTCTTCGCCCTTGGCGATGTTCTTGTCGAGCTGGGCCTTGTAGGCGTGAGCGCGGTTGAGCACGCCCTTGCCGGTGACGCAGGTCAGGAACCAGGTGAGCTCGGTGATCTCGGCGATGTCCGACTGGCGATAGAAAGTGACGCGTTCGGGGTCGAGGCCGCAGGCCAGCCAGCTGGCCGCAATTTCGAGCGTGGAGCGCTGGATGAGCGCGGGCTCCTGCACCTTGATGAGCGCGTGGTAGTCGGCCAGGAAGAAGTAGCTCTCGACGCCGGCCGCGACGCTCTGGCGCACCGAGTGGCGGATGGAGCCGACGTAGTTGCCGAGGTGCGGCGTGCCCGACGGCGTGATGCCGGTCAGGACGCGCAGGGGAGCGGGAGAAGACGAAGCCATGTGACGGAAGGAGAAACTTAGAGCAGCATTGCCTTGAGCGGCGTGATGAGCAGGTTGACCACGAAGTAGCCGGCATCCATCAGCGGGCGCAGCCAGTAGGTGCTGACGATGCCGGCAAGCACCAGCGCCATCACGATGAAGAAACCGTAAGGCTCGATGCGCGCCAGGAAGTTTTGCGCCGGGCCGCTGGGCAGCAGGCCGGCCAGCACGCGGCCGCCGTCGAGCGGGGGCAGCGGGAACAGGTTGAAGGCCCACATCACGAGGTTGACCAGCACGCCGCCCTGGCACATCTTGATGAAAAAGGTTTCATTGACGCCGGCCGCGACGATCACGATCAGCAGCACGGCCCACAGGATGGCCTGGATGAAATTGGACGCCGGGCCCGCGAGCGCAACCCACACCATGTCGCGCTTGGGATGGCGCAGGCGGTTGAAGTTGACCGGCACCGGCTTGGCATAGCCGAACAGGAAGGCCCCCGAGGTCGCGAAGTACAGCATCAGCGGCATCAGGATGGTCCCGATGGGGTCGATGTGCTTCAGCGGGTTGAGCGTCACGCGGCCCATCATGGCCGCGGTGTTGTCCCCGAAGTGGCGTGCCACGTAGCCGTGCGCCGCTTCGTGCACGGTGATCGCGAAGATCACCGGCAGTGCGTAAATCAGGACCGTCTGTATCAGATTGGAAATATCCACTGCGCGATTGTGTCAGAGAGGAATGGGGCGGCCGAGCCGTTTGTCAGAGGCCAAGCACCGCGAGTGCACCCCGGCCCTGGCGCACCACGACCGGGTCGTCGCCCGTGCCCATGGGCGTGAGGTCGACCACGGTGGTCGGTTGCGACGGGCAGGCGCCAGCGTCGATGACGGCGCCGATCTGCTTCTCGAAGCGTTCGCGGATTTCCTGCGCGTCGTTCAGCGCCTCGGTCTCGCCGGGGGCGATGAGGGTGGTGGCCAGCAGCGGCGCGCCGTGCAGCGCCAGCAGCTCCAGCAGCACCTTGTGATCGGGCACGCGCAGGCCGATGGTCTTGCGCTGCGGGTGGCTCACGCGGCGCGGCACTTCCTTGGTGGCTTCGAGCAGGAAGGTGTAGGGCCCGGGCGTGGCGGCCTTCAGCAGGCGGTACTGCTTGTTGTCGACGCGCGCGTAGTTGGCCAGCTCGCTGAGGTCGCGGCACAGCAGCGTGAGGTGGTGCTTGTCGTCGACCTGGCGGATGCGGCGCAGCTGGTCGACCGCGTCCTTGTCGTCCAGGTGGCAGGCCAGCGCATAGCTGGAGTCGGTGGGCACGGCCACGATCTCGCCGCGCGCGAGCAGCGCCACGGCCTGCTTCAGCAGGCGCTGCTGGGGGTTCTCGGGATGGACTTCGAAGTACTGGGCCATGGTGAATTGCTCCTGATCAGGATTCCGCAGGCTCGATCGGCACACGCCGCTCGCGCACGGTGAGCCACGCGCCGGCGGCGCCGCACACGGCGATCATCGCCATGCCGATCAGCGAGAAGCGGTCGGGCACGTGGGAAAAGATGAGCCAGCCGCCCAGCATCGCAAAGGCGATCTGCGCGTACAGGTACGGGGTGAGGGTGGAGGCCGGCGCGCGCTGGTAGGCCAGGATCAGCATGAAGTGTCCCACCGTGCCCATGAAACCCATGAGGCACAGCAGCGCCCACCATTCCCACGAGGGCAGGGCGGTCCAGGCGAAAGGCACGGCCACCGAGGCCAGTAGCGTGCCAATCCAGCCCGTGTAGAAGTGCATGGTCAGCGGGTTCTCGGTCTGCGCGAGCTTGCTGGTGAGCACCTGGAACCAGGCGTTGGTCAGCACCAGCCCCAGCGGCAGCAGCACGGCCCAGCTGAAACTGCCGCCGCCCGGGCGCAGGATGACCAGCGTGCCGATGAAGCCGCCCGCCACCAGCGTCCAGCGCAGTGGCGACACCTGCTCCTTGAGCGTGGTGGCCGCCAGCAACGTGATCACCAGCGGTGCGATCAGCACGATCGACGTGAACTCGGCCAGCGGCATGTAGCGCAGGCTGAAAAAGGCAAAGAGGCTCGAGCCCAGCAGCAGCGCCCCGCGCAGCGCCTGGTAGCGCGGGTGCTGCGTGCGCAGCAGGGCCGTGCCGCGCAGCGGCAGCAGCACCAGCGTGGTGGCCACGGCCTGGAAGGCGTAGCGGAACCACACGCCCATGAGCACGGGCACGGCGAGCGTCGAGTACTTGGTGGCGGTGTCGAGCGTGGCGAAGCAGGCCACCGCAAGAATGACCAGCCCGATGCCCGCGAGGATGCGTTCGGACTCGGTGCGGCGGCTGGTTTGCGCTGCGGCGCGTGCCTGGGCCAGCGCGGCGCTGGCCGCGTTGTCGGTGCCGGGCCCGGGGCTCTGGCTCACTGCTGGATGCGGTGGCCGAGCAGTTCCCACACCGGCGTGAGGGCGCCGGGCAACGGTGGCAGCTTGCCGAGATCGCAGTGGCTCTCGTCGGGGCTGTGGAAATCGCTGCCGCGCGAGGCGGCGAAATCGAACTCGAGCGCCTTGTCGGCGTACTCGACGAACTCGGCCGGCGTGTGGCTGCCCGTGACGACCTCGATCGCCTGGCCGCCATGCGCCTTGAATTCGAGGAACAGCGCGTACTCCTCGTTGGCCGTGAACTTGTAGCGGCCCGGGTGCGCGATCACGGCCATGCCCTTGGCGGCGGTGATCCAGTGCACGGCGTCTTTCAGCGAGGCCCAGCGGTGCGGCACGTAGCCCGGCTTGCCTTCGGTGAGGAACTTGCGGAACACCTCGGGGGTGTCGCGGCAGTGGCCCTGCTCGACCAGGAAGCGCGCGAAGTGCGTGCGCGAAATCAGCTCGGGGTTGCCGACGAACTTGAGCGCGCCTTCGTAGGCGCCGAGGATGCCGACCTTGGCCAACCCCTCGGACATTTCCTGCGCACGCTTGCCGCGGCCGCCGCGCGTGTCGTACAGGCCCTGCGACATGGCCGCGTCGTCGGGGTCGAAGCCCAGGCCGACGATGTGCACGGTCTGGTTCGCGAAGGTCACCGAGATCTCGGTGCCCGTGAGGTAGCGCATGCCGTTCTCGCGCGCGGCTGCGGCGGCGCGGTGCTGGCCGCCGACCTCGTCGTGGTCGGTGAGGGCCCAGAGCTCGACCCCGTTGGCGGCGGCGCGTGCCGCCAGCGCTTCGGGCGTCAATGTGCCGTCGGAGACCACGGAGTGGCAGTGAAGATCGGCATTGAGAATGGAAGACACCCCGCCATTCTAGGGGGTCTGGAATATTGACGCGGGCGCATGGATGCTATGGAAGGCGCTACTAAATAAATAGCATTAATGCGCCGCTGCATGCGCCTCAGCGCTTCTTGCGGAATGCGGTCCAAGCGGCCACCGCGGTGAAGGTGGCGACGATCGCCACCACGATCCAGAACCCGTGCTTGTGCTCCGCCAGCGGAATGCCGCCCACGTTCATGCCGAACAGGCCGGCCAGGATGTTGATCGGCAGCGCCAGCACCGTGACCACCGTCAGCACGAACAGGCTGCGGTTGTTGTCCTCGTTGACGTTGGCCGCTATTTCTTCCTGCAGCAGCTTGATGCGTTCCTGCAGTGCCTGCATGTCGCGCAGCACCACCGAGAACTCCTCGGTCGAGCCGCGCAGCTCCTGTGCGTCGGCCTCGGCCATCCAGGCCGGCGGGCCCTGCAGCAGGCGGAACAGGGCGGCCGGCTCGGGCGCCAGCAGCCGCTGCAGCCGCACCAGCAACCGGCGCAGCACGCCCAGCCGCGCGCGCTTGTGGTCCAGGCGACCGGCCAGCAGCTCGTCCTCGATGCGGTCGATGCGCGAGGTGACGCCGCGCACGATCTTCACCAGCACGTCGGCCTGCGCGCGCAGCAGGTGCTCGAGCAGTTCGGTGCTGGAGCGCGGCGCCTCGCCCGCCTTCACGGCTGTGCGCAGCGCGTCGACCGAGCGCAGCGGCTTGGTGCGGGCCGTGACCACCAGGCGCGGGCCCACGCTGATCCACAGCGTGGAAATGTCCGAGGGCTCGAAGCTGAACTCGAAGTGCACGTCGTTGATGACCGCGATCAGCGAGTCGTCCGCGCGCTCGATGCGCGTGGAGGGCAGGCCTTCGTGCAGCGTCTCGTAGAAGGTGTCCGACAGCGCCGCGTGTCGCGTCAGCCAACGCTCCGCATGCGCATGGCTCAGGTTGAAGTGCAGCCACACGTAGGCCCCACTGTCGCCGCGACGGCTTGCGTCGGCCAGCCACGTCGCCGCCTGTGCCGAATCGATCGCCCGCGCGGGCTCCGGCGCCGCGGCATCGAACAGGTAGCCACAGATCAGCCCGGCTTCGTCGCCGCCATAGGACTGCGCGGCGAGGTCATGAAATACCGACAAGGTGCGTGGTCAGAAAAGACGTGGGAACAACAGGCGCCCGCCCGGTTGATGGGCTGCCAGCGTGCCCCGGATGGTGTTCGTGCCATGTGACAACGGCGTGTCGGCTTACAGAAAACAGCCGCAAAACCGTCACGCCGCCGTCATGCAGCGGGTGCAGCATGCTTTTTGTCTACCCGCCACTCTTGCCCCTTCTCATCATGCTGACGAGCGCCGTTCCCGACCACGAAGACCTGATGCAACGCATCGCCCGCGACCTGATCGACAGCTACGACGAAGAGCTCGAGCTGGAAATCGAAGACCGCAATTTCGACGGCCTCGACGCCGCCACTTCCAACACCTCGACCGACAAGGCGGCGCGCCAGGCCTACTTCAAGGAGCTGTTCCGCCTGCAGGGCGAGCTGGTCAAGCTGCAGGACTGGGTGCAGCACAGCAAGCAGAAGGTGGTCATTCTTTTCGAAGGCCGCGACGCGGCGGGCAAGGGCGGTGTCATCAAGCGCATCACCCAGCGCCTGAACCCGCGCGTGGCCCGCGTGGCCGCGCTGCCCGCACCCAACGACCGCGAACGCACGCAGTGGTACTTCCAGCGCTACGTGGCGCACCTGCCGGCCGCCGGCGAGATGGTGCTGTTCGACCGCAGCTGGTACAACCGCGCCGGCGTCGAGCGCGTGATGGGTTTCTGCAGCGACGACGAGTACGAAGAATTCTTCCGCACCGTGCCCGAGTTCGAAAAGATGCTCGTGCGCTCGGGCATCAAGGTCATCAAGTACTGGTTCTCCATCACCGACGACGAGCAGCACATGCGCTTCCTGGGCCGCATCCACGACCCGCTCAAGCAATGGAAGCTCAGCCCCATGGACCTCGAAAGCCGCCGCCGCTGGGAGGAATACACCAAGGCGAAAGAGATCATGCTGGAGCGCACCCACATCCCCGAGGCGCCGTGGTGGGTGGTGCAGGCGGTCGACAAGAAGAAGGCGCGCCTGAACTGCATCAGCCACCTGCTGGGCCAGTTGCCCTACCAGGAAGTGGCGCACGCGCCGGTCGAGCTGCCTGCACGCGAGCGGCACGACGACTACCTGCGCCAGCCCGTGCCCGCCAACATGATCGTGCCGGAGATCTACTGAGGTTCAGCAGCGGCTGCTTGGCCGCATGGCGCTTTTGCCTGCACACTGCGCCATGGCCCGTCGCTCCACCGCTTCCTTCTTCGCCCGCGCTTACGAGCGCAACCTGAAGGCGCTCACCAAGCTCACGCTGAGCAACGGCAAGCGCGTGGCCGGCCAAGTGAAACGCGCGACCGCCAAGCGGCTCAAGCCGCCGCCCGGCAAGGGCGACTGGCTCAGCGGCATGGCGATGGGCGCGGGCGGCGCGCGCGGCTATCACCTGTTCCGTCCGGCCGACCTGGTGCTGCAGCCCGGCGAGAAACTCCCGCTCCTGGTCATGCTGCACGGCTGCGGCCAGACCGGGCGCGACTTCGCAGCCAGCACGCGCATGAACGCACTCGCGGTGCGTGAGCGCTTTCTCGTCCTCTACCCCGAACAAGACCGCATCGCCCATCCGCAGGGCTGCTGGAACTGGTACGAGCGCCGCTCCGGCAAGGCCGACGCCGAAGCCGCCACGCTGATGGCTGCCGTCGACCAGGCCTGCATGCTGTACCCCG
>NZ_CALRZC010000126.1:0-23789 GCF_943372545.1 Variovorax sp. YR752
CCGGCGCGCGCAGCGCGCTTCGTGAACTGACTGGCCGCCGCTTGTCTGAGCGGAGTGAGCGCAGCGAACGAAGCGAGTTGGGCGGCCCGGCCTTGCATCCGAGCATCGCAGGTTGTCTGCGCGCAGCGCGGACCGCCGAGCGTCGCAAGCTCGCACGCACCCCATCAGCCCGAGGCCTCGCTCCAACCGCGGACGAGAACACCAAGAAGAAATGAACCTCGACCGCCACAACTCCGACATCGTCCTGATCGTCGACGACATCCCCGACAACCTGTCGATGCTGCACGACGCGCTCGACGAGTTCGGCTACACCGTGCTCGTCGCCACCAACGGCGAGCAGGCCCTGCAGCGTGCCGCCCAGGCGATGCCCGACGTGATCCTGCTCGACGCGGTGATGCCCGGCATGGACGGCTTCGAGGTGGCGAAGCGCCTGAAGGCCGACACCGCCACGGCCGCCATTCCGGTGATCTTCATGACCGGCCTGACCGAGACCGAGCATGTGCTGAAGGCCTTCCAGAGCGGCGGTGTCGACTACGTCGCCAAGCCGATCAAGCCGATGGAGGTGCTGGCGCGCATCGCCGCCCATGTGCAGGGCGCGCGCGAGCGCCGCCAGGCGCGAAATGCGCTCGATGCCTTCGGCCATGCCACGCTGTCGGTGCGTGCCGCCGACGGCCGCATCCTCTGGCAGACGCCGCTGGCGAGGCAGTTGCTCGTTGCCCACGAGGCGGGTGATGGACAGCAGCTCGGTGAATCGGTACTCGACTGGCTGCAGGCGCAGGCGGTGGTGCATGCCACCGGCGGCACGCCGCAGGCGCTGACGCTGGCTCGCCACGGCAAGCGCCTGGTGTTTGCCTTGCACGAGGCCAGCGCCGCCAGCGGTGGCGAGAGTGGTGGCGAGGACGAATGGCTGCTGGTGATGAGCGAGTCGTCGGACGAGTCGACCATCGAGGCGCTCGGCCTGGCCTTCAAGCTCACCGCCCGCGAGGCCGAGGTGCTCTACTGGGTGGTGCAGGGCAAGACCAACCGCGACATCGGCGACATCCTCGGCACCAGCCCGCGCACGGTGCACAAGCACCTGGAGCATGTGTTCGAGAAGCTCGGCGTCGAGACGCGCACGGCGGCGGCGGGCATGGCGATGGTGCGCGTGCGGCAACTCGCCACCACGCGCTGAATGGTGCGCCCCGAAGGGACAGGCATGGACATCCTCGTTCGCCCCGCGCAGCCGCAGGACGCGGCGGCGCTGGCCGAGATCTACGCGCCCAGCGTGCTGCAGCGGCCGACCTCGTTCGAGCTGAAGGCGCCCGATGCGGCGGAGATGGCGGCGCGGCTGGCGCGCATCACGGCCGCCTGGCCCTGGCTGGTCGCCGCGGTCGACGGCGCGGTCGTCGGCTACTGCTATGCGGGGCCCTATGCCGAGCGCGAGGCCTACCGCTGGTCGGTGACCGTGACGACCTACGTGCGCGAGGGCTGGCATCGGCGCGGCATCGGCCGGGCCATGTATGCGCGGCTGTTCGAGATCCTGAAGCGCCAGGGCGCGGTGATGGCCTTCGCCGGCATCACGCTGCCCAACGAGGCCAGTGTCGGCCTGCACCGATCGATGGGTTTCGAGCCGGTGGGCGTCTACCCGAACGCCGGCTTCAAGCTCGGCCGCTGGTGGGACGTGGCCTGGTACGGCCTCGCGCTGCGCACGCCGGCTCGCGAGGCGTCGCCGCCGGCACTGCTGCGCTGGCCGGACTTGCCGCCGGCTTGATTGTCGGCAGAGCCCCGGCTCAGTTCGCCGTCAGCGTCATCAGCACGTCGGCATACCAGGCGCAGTTCAGTCCGAGCGACTCGTCGGCAACCCGGTCGCGCCCGCCCATGTCCATGCGCGCCGAGTGAATGCCCAGCAGCTTCCACGGGATGCCGTCGTCGCCGCCGAGACCCGAGGGAGCGCGCATCACCACCGGTGCGCCGCTGGTGCCGCGGTGGGTGCGCGCGTCGGTCAGGAACAGGCCCTGGCCCTGGAAGCGTGTGCCGAAGGACGAGGCCACCGAGGCCTGCCGCGCCACCGGCAGGTGGTAACGGCTGTCGTGGAAGCCGAGCGGAAAGCCGACCACCAGCAGCGGCGTGCCGATGTCGACCTCGCCCAGCGTGTGCTGCAGGTTGGCCGGCGTGAAGGCACGCGGCGTGAAGCCCAGCTTCTCGCGGTCGAGCTCGATCACCGCCACGTCGATCTCGCCGCCGGTGTCGCTGGCCTGGCGCCACACCGCGCGGCTGTTCTCGTAGAGCAGCACCGAATACGCGCCCGCACGCGACAGGTCGCTGTCGTCGTTGTGAAGCTCGATCTCGATGCGGTCCGGGAAATGTTCGCTCGGCTCGTCGATCAGCACGTGCCGGCTGGTGGCGAGGAACAGCCGCTCGTCGCGCGCGAAGAAGAAGCCGCTGGCCGAGGTCAGCGCGCGCGTTCCCTGGAAGGTCAACACCCGCGGCACGGCGAGCAGCAGCGGCTCGACGCCGCTGCCTTCGCGCGCCGGCCGCTGGCGATGTTCCAGCGTGTCGATCAGCGCGCCGATGCGCGCGGTGTCCATCTCGAAGGCGGCGATCGAATGCTCGGAGATCTCCGCATGGAGCATCGCCGTGCGGGCGATCTCGGCCCAGCCCTCGAAGGTCTTGCGGAAGCGCTCGCGCGCCGGTGGCGCCAGTTGCTGCAGCAGCGCGGTGCACAGCGCGTCGAGCGCCACCACGTTGCCCTTGAGCTCGCAGATGCGTTCGGTGGCTTCCTGCAGGTTGTTCATGAGGGCTCCCAAAAAGAAAAAACCGCGGCCGGGGCCGCGGTTTCGAACGGGGCTCGCGAAGAGCCTGCGTGCTGGATCAGACCACGCGGATGTTCGAGGCTTGCGGACCCTTCTGGCCCTGCGTCGTCTCGAACTCTACGCGCTGGTTCTCGGCCAGGGTCTTGAAGCCGCCGCCCTGGATCTGGCTGAAGTGGGCGAACAGGTCCTTGCTGCCATCATCGGGAGCGATGAAGCCGAAGCCCTTGCCTTCGTTGAACCATTTCACGGTGCCGGTTTGAGTCGTCATGTCGATTCCTTTCAAGTTTGCTGCGCAGGCGAACGCCGGCGCAGGCAGAGACGCCAAGAAGGTCATCGATGGGAGTTCAAACCGGAGCCGGCCGGCAGAGCTGCCGGTGGCCATCAGAGAAGACTTACGAACTTGCTATCTTGATCATGCCTACCTAGCTAATGTACTCGACGCGGCGAGAGACCTTCGATTCCGAAGGCCTCTGCCCCGCCGGCGCCCGATTCAGGCGCCGCTGAAGGCGAAGTCCACCTCGGGCTTGAGGCCGCTGACGATGCGCGCGATGCTCTTGCCGGAGCCGCACGAATGCGTCCAGCCCAGCGTGCCATGGCCGGTGTTGAGGAACAGCTTCTTCAGCCTGGAGCGGCCGATGATCGGCACGTTGCTCGGCGTGGCCGGGCGCAGCCCGGTCCAGAACTGCGCCTGGCTGGTGTCGCCTGCGCCGGGGAAGAGCTGCTCCACGCGCTTGACGATGGCCTCGCAGCGCACGCGGTTGAGGTCGCGGTCGTAGCCGTTGAGCTCGGCGGTGCCGGCGATGCGCAGGCGATCACCGAGGCGCGAGAACACCAGCTTGTACTCGTCGTCGGTCAGCGAGACCTGGTGGGCCATCGACGCGTCCTTCACCGGCATGGTCACCGAGTAGCCCTTGGCCGGGTAGATTGGCAACTCGATGCCGAGCGACTTCGCATACAGCGGCGACAGGCTGCCCATTGCCAGCACGTAGGCGTCGGCGCGGATCTGCCGGAAGCGGCCCTCACCGTCGGTGGCCTCGACGTGGTCGATCTCGCCGCCGGCCTCGCGCAGCGCCGTCACCGTGTGGCTCATGAGGAAACGCACGCCGTCGGCCTCGCAGCGCTTGACCAGTTCGCGCGCGAAGCGGTTGGCGTCGCCCGACTCGTCTTCGGCGGTGTAGGTGGCGCCGGCCAGTTGGGGGCGGATGTGGCGCAGCGCCGGCTCCAGCCGCACCGCCTCGTCGGCGGAGATCACGCGGCGGTCGCATCCCAGCGCGCGCATCTGCGCGGCCGGTGCCTCGGCGGCGTCGAACTCCTTCTGGCTCGTATAGAAATGCAGGATGCCCTGCGTGCGTTCGTCGTAGGCGATGTCGCGCTCGCGGCGCAGCTGCTGCAGCGTGTCGCGGCTGTAGGTGCCCAGGCGCACGATCTGCGCGATGTTGTGCCGCGTGCGCGCCGGCGTGCATTCGCGCAGGAACTGCAGGCCCCAGCGCCACTGGCGCAGGTCGGCGCGCAGCCGGAACAGCAGCGGCGCGTCTTCCTTGCCCAGCCACTGCAGCACCTTCAACGGCGCGCCCGGGTTGGCCCAGGGCTCGGCGTGGCTGACCGAGATCTGCCCGCCGTTGGCGAAGCTGGTTTCCGCCGCCGGCGAGGCCTGGCGGTCGATCACGGTCACGTCGTGACCCTGCTGGCGAAGGAAATAGGCCGAGGTGACGCCGAGCAGGCCGGCGCCGAGAACCACCACGTTCATGGCAAGACTCCAAAGGACAGGATGGACGCACGATGTGTCGTGCGCTTGCCGCTCCCCCTGTCCTTGGTACCTGAGAGATTCGGCCTGCGCCATCGGCGCGGGCCTTGCTCCTTCGGTGCGTCACGCGGGTGACGACTCTCCAGACGGCGTTCGTGATGTGCAGTACGGGCCCTGAGCGTTCATGGGAGTTTGCGCCTTCGGGGGCCGGGCGGTGCCCGGCACTCTCCTGCAGAGATGAGATTCTAGGGCTGCGGGCTCGTCTCCTCCGCGCTCAGGAAACGTTCGGCCAGCCGAACCCAGAAGGCACTGCCCACCGCGATGTTGGCGTCGTTGAAGTCGTAGCCCGGGTGGTGGACCATGCAACCGCCGCAGGCGTGGCCGTCGCTGCCGTCGCCGTTGCCGATCAGCAGGTAGCTGCCCGGCACGCGCTCGAGCATGAAGGCGAAGTCCTCGCTGCCGGTCAGCGGCGGGCCCTGCAGCGTCACGCGCTCGGGGCCGAGCAGATCGAGCGCGACCTCGCGCGCGAAGGCTGTTTCCTCGGGCGTGTTGACCAGTACGGCGTAACCGCTGCGCCAATCGACCTTCGCCTGCACGCCGAAGCTCTCGGCCTGTGCCTGCGCCAGCGCCTTGATGCGCCGCTCCAGCAGCGCGCGCACCTCGCGGTCGAGCGCTCGCACGCTGATCTCCAGCGTGGCCGTGGCCGGAATGACGTTGTTGGCGCGGCCGGCGTTCAGGGCGCCGACGGTGACCACCGCCGCGTGCAGCGGATCGACGTTGCGCGACACCACCGTCTGCAGCGCCATCACCAGGCTGGCCGCAGCGACGACCGGGTCGGCGGCATGCTGCGGCATCGCGCCATGACCACCGATGCCGGTCAGCGTGACGGTGGCGTAGTCCGACGAGGCCATCGCCGCGCCCTCGCGCAGCACCAGGTGGCCCTGTGCAATGCCGGGCATGTTGTGCATCGCGAACACCGCATCGCAGGGGTGCTTGTCGAAGAGGCCATCGGCCATCATGCGCAGCGCGCCGCCGCCGCCTTCCTCCGCCGGCTGGAAGATCAGGTTCAACGTGCCGTCGAAGCGGCCCTGCTCGGCCAGATGCCGCGCCGCCGCGAGCAGCATCGCGGTGTGGCCGTCGTGGCCGCAGGCGTGCATCAGGCCGGGGCGCTGGCTGCTCCACTCGACGCCGCTGGCTTCGGTGATCGGCAGCGCGTCCATGTCGGCGCGCAGGCCGAGGCGCCGCGTGCCGCGGCCGCGTACCAGCGTGCCGACCACGCCGGTGCCGCCCAGCCCGCGCTCGACCGCGTAGCCCCAGGTGGCCAGCTTGTCGGCCACCAGCGCCGCGGTGCGGTGCTCGTCGAAGGCCAGCTCGGGGTGGCGGTGGATATCGCGGCGCAGGCCGACGAACTCGTCGGCGCGCTCGCGCATCGCCTCGATCACGCCGCTCATTGCGCCTCGAGCTTGATGGCCTTGGCGATGCCGCGGAAGCGCTCGGTCTGCGCGGCGTATTCGCGGTCGACCTCGGCCTGCACTCGCACCGGCGCGAGCATGCCGCCGATCTTCTCGAGCTGCGTGCGCACTTCGGCGTCGCCCAGCGTCGCGTTCAGCGCCTTGTGCAGCGCCTGCACCACCGGCTCGGGCGTGTCCTTCCTGACGAAGTAGCCGGTCCAGATGTTGAAGGCGAAGTCCTTGAAGGACTTGCTGTCGTTGATGCTCGGGTAGGGCTTGAGGATCGCGGCCTCGACCTTGCCGGCCGGCGCCAGCGTGCCCAGCACCTTCAGCCGGCCCTGCTGCGCCAGGCCGATCTGCTGCTCGCCGACCACGATGATGGCGATGTCGACCATCTCGCCGCCCATGTCCTGCAGGATCGGCGCGATGCCCTTGTAGGGAATGTGCGTCATCGGCGTGCCGATGCTGTGCGCGAAGTGCGCGCCGAGCACGTGATAGAAGGAGCCGACGCCGACGCTGCCATAGGTGAGCGGCTTGCCCTCGGCAGCCGAGGTCCTGGCCAGCGCCACCAGCTCGTCGACGTTGTTCGCCGGCAGGCCCTTGCGGGCGAGGATGGCGATCGGGAAGGCGCCGATCATCTGCACCAGGCGGAAGTCTTCGGACTTGTACTTGACCGCTGTCAGCGCCATCGGCGCGAGGATCAGCTCGTTGGGCGAGCCCTGGTAGAGGTAGCCGCCGTCGGCCGGGGCCGCGAGCACCTTCTGTGCGCCGATGGCGCCGGCGACGCCGCCGACGTTCTCGACGATCACCTGCTGGCCCAGTGCCTTGCCCAGCGGCTTCTCGACGATGCGCGCGATGGTGTCCGACAAGCCTCCGGCCGGGTAGGGCACCATCAGGTTCAGCGGCTTGCTGCCCTGCGCGGCGGCGATGCCGGAGGCCAGCGCCAGGCCGCTGGCAAGCGTGGTGATCAAGGCAAGGCGACGGGCGGCGTTCGACATCGGGCACTCCGGAAGGTGGGTGGGGCGTGGCGCCAATGTAGGAATGCGTCAGAGCAAAGTCCAATGCATTGTTGTCTGAAGTAGCATGAGTCTGATGCATCAAACGGTGGAGGCGATGCGATGACCCTCGTGCAGCTGCGGCACCTGATTGCGCTCGCGCAGACCGGCTCCTTCAGCAAGGCCGCGCAGGCGCAGTTCCTTACCCAGCCGGCGCTCAGCCGCAGCATCCGCGCGCTGGAAGACGAACTGGGCATGCCGCTGTTCGACCGTGTCGGCCGGCGCATCGAGCTGACGGCCTTCGGCCGTGCGACGCTGGAGCGCGCCCGACAGCTGGTGTCGGATGCCGAGGAACTGCAGGGCAGCGGACAGCGTTCGCGCGAGGGCGAGCGCGGCGTGCTGCGCATCGGCATGGGCTCCGGCCCCGGCGCCATGCTGATGACGCCGCTGCTGATGACCATCGCGCTGGATCATCCGCAGGTGCATGTCGAGATCGCCCGCGGCGGCACCGAGCTGCTGGTGCAGTCGCTGCGCGCGCGCACGCTCGATGCGCTGGTGGTGGATGCACGTTCGCTCGAGCCGGCGCCCGACTTGCGCGCCGAACTGCTGCACGAGATGCGCGGCGCCTTCATGGTGCGCCGCGGTCACCCGCTGACGCGCGTTCGCGGCGGGGTGAGCTTCGATTCGCTCAGCCGCTACCCGATCGCTTCGACGCCGCTGTCCGACGAGGTGGCCCGCATCCTGATCTCACGCTACGGGCCGCAGGCCCATCCGGAGCAATGCGTGACGCTGCGCTGCGAGGAAATCGCCAGCCTGGTCGAGGTGTCCGAACACAGCGATGCGGTGCTGCTGGCGATCCGCGCGGCGGCGCCGACGCTGGTCGAACTGGCGATGCGCCCCGCGCTCGACGCCACCGCGCGGCTCGGCCTGGTCACGCTGGCGCGGCGCACCGAGGCACCGCTGCTGGGGATCGTCCGTGCGCTGATGCACGAACGATTGCATGACGCCTGATCGGCGTGGCGCAGACGAGATCGAGACCTCAGACGAGGCGCTGCACGCCTTCCCGGCGCCGCGGGGCATCGTGCAGGATGGCCTCGGTCACCATGGAGCCGCTGATGCGCCATCGCGCCAGGGCGTGGTCGTAGACCAGCCGCTCGTCACCCGAGACATGGCCGTCCGCTGTCACCACGGCCGCCGCCATGCGGCAGACCATCAGCCGCTCCTGCGGGTCGACCACCGCATCGAGCAGGCGGTCGACGTAGGCCTGGTCGCTGGCTCGAAGCCAGGAGCACTCGGCCAGCCCGTATCCCACCACCTGCAGGCACTCGTTCACCAGCGCGACGAAGTGCTCGCGCGGAACATCCAGGCGGGCGAAGGCGTCGACGTCCTCCAGCGCCTGCAGCTCGCGTGGGTCAGCCCGGCCGTTGGCTGCCACCATCAATGCCAGCACGCGGGCTGCCGCGGCGGAAAACGGGCGGTGTTCGCTTCTCGTCGTCATCCGTGTCTCCTGTGCTTCGGATCGCAACCTGACAGTGACCGGTGCACGCCGCGGAAGTTCCTCGCACTCGAAAGGCGCGGCCGGTTGCTTGATCCCGCGCAAGGCCGGCGTTCCGAGTCGCGACGTGGCCACGGCCCTTGCCCAGAATCCGGCCGTTCGATCACCCGACGGAGAACACCGGCGTGCCGCCAACGACCACCGATGATCCCCCCGCCGCCGCCATCGATTGGCATGCGCTCGGCGCCGACGAGGCGCTGCAGCGCTCCGGCACCGACCCCGCGCGCGGGCTCGACGCGGCCGCCGCCGTGCGGCGCCTCGCCGAACACGGCCCCAATGCCCTGCCCGAACCACCGCCGAAGCCAGCCTGGCGCACCTTCGCACGCCAGTTCAGGAGCCCGCTGATCTACATCCTGTTCGTCGCCGCCGTGCTGGCGGTGGCGCTCGGCCACCACGGCGACGCCGGCGTGATCCTCGCGGTGGTGCTGGTCAATGCGCTGATCGGCAGCTTCCAGGAAGGCCGAGCCGAACGTTCGATGGCGGCGCTGCGCCGGCTGTCCGCCCTGCGCGTGCGTGTGCTGCGCGACGGCCACGAGCAGGTGCTCGAGGCGCGCGAGCTGGTGCCGGGCGACCTGATGCTGCTGGCCGCCGGCGATGCGGTGGCGGCCGATGCGCGCCTGGTCGAGGAGGTGCAGCTGCAGGTGGCCGAGGCGGCGCTGACTGGCGAATCGGTGCCGGTGGCCAAGGCGATCACTGCCGTGCCCGAAGCCACCGGCCTGGCCGACCGGCATGACATGGTCTATTCCGGCACCCACGTCACCGGCGGTCGCGCGCGGGCGGTGGTGGTGGCCACCGGCATCCACACCGAGGTCGGTCGCATCGCCGGCCTGACCGAGCGCGCCGAGGAGCCGAAGACGCCGCTGGAGCAGCGCCTCGAGCAGTTCGGCCGCGCGCTGGTGGCGGCGGCGCTGGGCCTGTTCGTGCTCGTGGTGCTGCTCGGCCTGTGGCGTGCGCTGCCGCTGCCCGAGGTGTTGATGGTGGCGATCAGCCAGATGGTCTCGATGGTGCCCGAGGGCCTGCCGGTGGCGATGACCATCGCGCTGGCCGTGGGCATGCAGCGCATGGCCGAGCGTGGTGCGATCATCCGCCGCCTCTCGGCGGTGGAGACGCTGGGCTCCACCACGGTGATCTGCAGCGACAAGACCGGCACGCTGACGAAGAACGAGATGACCGCCGTCGAGCTGTGGCTGCCCGGCGCGGACGGGGCGCACCGCGAGATCGCGGCCGGCGGCATCGGCTATGCGCCCGAAGGCACGCTGCTCGAGCACAGCCACCCGGCCGACCTGCAGGATGCGGCGCTGCGCGAACTGGTCGCCGCCGCCGCGCTGTGCAACGACGCCGAACTGCTGCCGCCCGAAGACGAGCGCGCGGCCTGGACGGTGCTCGGCGACCCCACCGAGGGCGCGCTGCTGGTGCTGGCGGGCAAGGCCGGTGTCGAGCTCACCGCGCTGCGCCGTGACGCGCCGCGCGAGGCCGAGCTGCCTTTCGATTCCGACACCAAGCTGATGGCCACGCGCCACCGCCAGGCCGGGGCGCCGCGCCGCGTCTTCATCAAGGGTGCGCCCGAGGCCATGTTGCGGCTGGCCGATGGTGTTCACGACGCCACGCTGAAGGCCGCGCGCCGCCAGGCCGAGGCGATGGCCACGCGTGCGCTGCGCGTGCTCGCCTTCGGCGTGGTCGACGACGATGTGCTCGATCCGGCCGACGGCTTCGAGGCGCTGGCCGGCCGGGTGCGCCTGCTCGGCCTGGTCGGCCAGATCGACCCGCCGCGCGAGGAGGTGAAGGTGGCGGTGGCCGAATGCCGCCGCGCCGGCATCCGGGCGGTGATGGTGACCGGCGATCACAAGCTCACCGGCCTGGCGATCGCGCGCGAGCTGGGCATTGCGCGCGATGGCGACAGGGCCGTCGACGGCCCCGAACTCGAGCGCATGGGCGAGGCCGAGCTGCGCGACGAACTGCCGGGCATCGCCGTCTTCGCCCGCGTGCAGCCGGCGCAGAAGCTGCGCATCGTCGAGGCGCTACAGTCGCGCGGCGAGGTGGTGGCGATGACCGGCGACGGCGTCAACGACGCTCCGGCGCTGGCGCGCGCCGACGTCGGCGTGGCGATGGGCATCACCGGCACCGAGGTCGCCAAGAGCGCGGCGAAGATCGTCGTCACCGACGACAACTTCGCCACCATCGTCGGCGCGGTGCAGCAGGGCCGCGTGGTCTACGCCAACCTGAAGAAGGTCATCCTCTACCTCTTTGCCACCTCGATGGCCGAGGTGCTGGTGCTGCTGCTGGCGCTGCTCGGCGGCTTTCCGCTGCCGCTGGCGGCGGTGCAGATCCTGTGGATCAACATCGTCACCGAAGGGACGGTGACGGTGAACCTGGTGATGGATCCGCCCGACGGCGACGAGATGCGCCGCCGCCCCGTTCCGCGCAACGATCGCCTGCTCGGCCGGCACCTGCTGCAGCGCGTGGCGCTGATGACGCCGATGATCGCCGGCGTGACCTTCGGCTGGTTCGCCTGGCGGCTCTCGCAAGGCGTGCCCGAGGCGGTGGTGCGTACCGAGACCTTCACCGTGCTGGCGATGTGCCAGTGGTTCAACGTGCTGAACTGCCAGTCGGCCACCGCCTCGGCGCTGGGCCCGCGCCTGCTGCGCAACCACTGGCTGGCCGGCGGCCTGACGCTCAGTGTGGCGCTGCAGGCCGTGGTGCTGTACGTTCCGGCGATGAACGCGCTGTTCCACACCGTGCCGCTGCCGCCGGCCTCGCTGCTGCCGCTGCTGGCGCTGGCCAGCCTGGTGCTGTGGGCCGAAGAGCTGCGCAAGCTGATCGTGCGCAGCGCGCAGCGCCGCGAGGCGGCGTGATGGGCATGGCCTGGCTGGGGCTGCAGTTCCTGCTGTGCGCGGTGCTCATCGCGGGCGCCGGCTTCGTGCTCAGCCGCAGCGGCGATGCGCTGGCCGAGGCCCACGGCTGGGGCCGCGGCTGGGTCGGCCTGGCGCTGCTGGCCACCGTGACCTCGCTGCCCGAACTGGCCTCGGGCGTCAGTGCGGTGGCGTTGGTCGGCGCGCCCAACCTCGCGGTGGGCAACGCGCTCGGCGCCTGCGTGGTCAACCTCGCCTTCCTCGTCGTCGTCGACCTGCTGCAGCGCCACCAGCCGATGTACCGGCGCGCCAGCGCCACGCACCTGCTGTCGGCCGGCTTCGGCGTGGTGATGCTCGGCTTCGTGGCGATGAGCCTGGTCACCGGCCGCGCCGCGCCGCAGTTCCTCGGCGTCGGGCTGTACAGCCCGGTGCTGCTGGCGCTGTACCTGCTCGCGCTGCGTAGCGTGTTCGCACACGAGCAGTCGAATCTCCGGAGCGCGGAAAGCGCGGCCCTCGAACGGCCCTCGCGCGAAGCGGTCCGGCGCGAGTGGCGCCGCTTCGGCACGGCAGCGCTGGTGGTGCTGGCAGCCGGCAGCTGGCTGCCCGAGGTGGCCGACGGGCTGTCGCAGACCCTGGGCCTGTCGCGCAGCTTCGTCGGCACGGTATTCATGGCGCTGGTCACCACGCTGCCGGAGATGGCGGTCACCGTCTCGGCACTGCGCCTGGGCGCGCTCGACATGGCGATCGGCAACCTGCTGGGCAGCAACCTGTTCAACCTGACCATCCTGGCGATCGACGACCTGGCCTACCTGCGCGGCCCGCTGCTCGCCGACGTGTCGGGCGCGCATGCCGGCACCGCTGCCACCGCGCTGATGATGACCGGGCTGGTGATCGTCGGCCTGGTGATGCGGCCGCAGGGGCGCGTGCTGCGCGTGGCGAGCTGGGTCAGCGTGGGCCTGGTGGCGGCTTACGGCATCAATGCGGCGCTGCTGTTCCTGGCCGGGAGCTGAGCGGGCGAACCGGCGGACTACGCCACCTTGCGTATTGGTCGTTCGGGACACCGCACCTAACCTGCGGCCGTTCCCTCCCGAACCCACGAACAACCCGCCAGGAGCCACACCACCATGAATCTGTCCCGCCGCTTCGCCACGAAGTCGCTCACCGCGCTGGCCGTTGCCGCCTGCACGATGGGCTTCGCCACCATCGCCCAGGCGCAAGCCACCATCAAGGTCGGCGTGCTGCACTCGCTGTCCGGCACGATGGCCATCTCCGAGACCGTGCTGAAGGACGTCGCGCTGATGGCGATCGACGAGATCAACGCCAAGGGCGGCGTGATGGGCAAGAAGCTCGAGCCGGTGGTCGTCGACCCGGCCTCCAACTGGCCGCTGTTCGCCGAGAAGGCCAAGCAGCTGATCGACCAGGACAAGGTCGCCGTCACCTTCGGCTGCTGGACGTCGGTCAGCCGCAAGTCGGTGCTGCCGGTCTACGAAGAGAAGAACTCGCTGCTGTTCTACCCGGTGCAGTACGAAGGCGAAGAGCTGTCGAAGAACGTCTTCTACACCGGCGCCGCGCCGAACCAGCAGGCCATTCCCGCCGTCGAGTACCTGATGAGCAAGGACGGCGGCTCGGCCAAGCGCTGGGTGCTGCTGGGCACGGACTACGTCTACCCGCGCACGACCAACAAGATCCTGCGTGCCTTCCTGAAGGCCAAGGGTGTCGCCGAGGCCGACATCATCGAGGAGTACACCCCCTTCGGCCACAGCGACTACCAGAGCATCATCGCCAAGATCAAGAAGTTCGCCTCCGAGGGCAAGAAGACGGCCGTGGTGTCGACCATCAACGGCGACTCCAACGTGCCCTTCTACAAGGAACTCGGCAACCAGGGCCTGAAGGCGACCGACGTGCCGGTGGTGGCCTTCTCGGTGGGTGAAGAGGAACTCCGCGGCGTCGACACCAAGCCGCTGGTCGGCCACCTGGCCGCCTGGAACTACTTCATGAGCATCAAGAGCCCGGCCAACACCGAGTTCGTCAAGAAGTGGAGCGACTACGCCAAGGCCAAGAACATCCCCGGCCACAAGGACAAGCCGCTGACCAACGACCCGATGGAAGCCACCTACATCGGCATCATGATGTGGAAGCAGGCGGTCGAGAAGGCGAAGTCGACCGACACCGACAAGGTGATCGCGGCGATGGCCGGCCAGACCTTCCCGGCGCCGGGCGGCTTCATGTCCACCATGGACAAGGAGAACCACCACCTGCACAAGCCGGTGTTCATCGGCGAGATCAAGGCCGACGGCCAGTTCAACGTGGTGTGGAAGACCAAGGGCCCGGTCGTGGCCGACCCGTGGAGCGACTACATCGCCGAGAACAAGGGCAAGAAGAACGTTCCGGAAAAGAAGTAACCCCCCGAAGCGCCTGACGGCGCCTCCCCCCAAGGGGGGCGCCGCCAGCGGCCCGGCGAAGCCGGTTCCGCGGCGTCCGCTTGAAGATGCGGACGGGCTGTCGCCTTGTCCGCATCGTTCTTCGAACCTCGCCCTCAATGTATCGACGAATCGTTCTCTGCTGCCTGCTGTGCTGCCTGCCGTTTGCGTCGTTCGCGCTGACGACTAAGCAGGCGCTGGCCATCGCGTCGGGTGACAGCGACGAGCGCATCGCCGCGCTGAACGAGGCGGCGGCGAGTGGGGCCGAGGGGCTGGGCGCCTTCGTGCAGGCGCTGCTCGACGACTCGGTCAGGGTCGCCGGTGACAAGGTCTTCATCGTGCAGGGCGACAAGGCGGTCGATGCCGCCACCGGGGCTGCCGCCACCGTGCCGGCCGATGCCGAGGATGTCGTCAACAACAACCGCGTGCGCGGTGCGCTGCAGGCCGCGATGGGCGCGCTGCAACTGCTCTCGCCCGACATCGAGGCGCGCCGTGCCGGCGTCGCCGAGCTTCTCAAACAGTCGCTCGAGGAAGCGCAGCTGCCGCTGCTCGAGAAGGCCTTCGCGGCCGAGACCGATGCCTCGCTGAAGGCTTCGCTCGAGCGCATGCGCGCCACCATCCTGGTGTCCTCGTCCGACAAGGCCAAGCGCCACGCGGCGATCACCGCACTCGCCGGCAGCGGCCAGGGGGCGGTGGCCAGCCTGCTGCAGGAGCGCCTCGCGCCCGACGCCGAGACCGACCCCGAGGTGCGCGCCGCACTCGGCCGCGCACTCGACAGCGTTCGCGACCGCCTCGCCTGGGGCGAGCGCGCCGGCGTGGTGTTCACCGGCATCAGCCTCGGCTCCATCCTGCTGCTGGCCGCACTCGGCCTGGCCATCACCTACGGGCTGATGGGCGTCATCAACATGGCGCACGGCGAGCTGCTGATGATCGGCGCCTACGCCACCTACGTGGTGCAGAACGTCTTCCGCCAGCATCTCCCGGGCCTGTTCGACTACTACATCCTCGCCGCGATCCCGCTGGCCTTCCTCGCTTCGGCGCTGGTCGGCGCGGCGATGGAGCGCAGCGTGATTCGCTGGCTCTACGGCCGCCCGCTGGAGACGCTGCTGGCCACCTGGGGCATCAGCCTGGTGCTGATGCAGGGCGTGCGCACGCTGTTCGGCGCGCAGAACGTGCCGGTGGAGAACCCGGCCTTCCTGTCCGGCGGCGTGGCGCTGATGAGCAACCTGACGCTGCCCTACAACCGCATCGCCATCATCGCCTTCGCCGCGCTGGTGCTGGTCGGCGTGGCGCTGCTGATCGCCCGCACGCGCGTCGGCCTGTTCGTTCGCGGGGTGACGCAGAACCGCCGCATGGCGGCCTGCGTGGGCGTCAACACCGCGCGGGTTGACACCTATGCCTTCGCGCTCGGCTCCGGCATCGCCGGGCTGGGAGGCTGCGCACTCTCGCAGGTCGGCAACGTCGGGCCCGATCTCGGCCAGAGCTACATCGTCGACAGCTTCCTGGTCGTCGTGCTCGGCGGCGTCGGCCAGCTCGCCGGCACGGTCTACGCGGCGCTGGGCCTGGGGGTGCTGAACAAGCTGCTCGAGGGCTGGGCCGGGGCGGTGCTGGCCAAGATCATGGTGCTGGTGTTCATCGTGATCTTCATCCAGAAGCGGCCGCAAGGCATTTTCGCCATGAAGGGCCGGAGCGCCGAAGCATGAGTGCAGTCCTTCCGATGAGCGCAGCGCCCGTGCCCGGCACGCGGTTCCTGTCGATGAAGAGCTGGTTCGGCGTCTTTGCCGCGCTGCTGGTGGTGCTGGTGGTCGCGCCGGTGCTCAACCTCGTCGTGCCCGAAGGCAGCGCGCTGCACATGAGCGACTTCGCCGTCGCGCTGGTCGGCAAGATCATGTGCTACGCGATCTGCGCGCTGGCGATGGACCTGATCTGGGGCTACACCGGCATCCTTTCGCTTGGCCACGGCGTGTTCTTCGCGCTCGGCGGCTACGCGATGGGCATGTACCTGATGCGCCAGATCGGCCGCGACGGCCAGTACCAGTCCGACATGCCGGACTTCATGGTCTTCCTGAACTGGAAGGAGTTCCCCTGGCACTGGGCCTTCAGCGACAGCTTCGTCTTCCAGATGGCGATGGTCGTGCTGGTGCCGGGGCTGCTGGCCTTCGTGTTCGGCTTCTTCGCCTTCCGCTCGCGCATCAAGGGCGTGTACTTCTCGATCATCACGCAGGCGATGACCTTCGCCGCGATGCTGCTGTTCTTCCGCAACGAGACCGGCTTCGGCGGCAACAACGGCTTCACCGACTTCAAGCGCATCCTGGGCATCACCATCGCCACACCTTCGACGCGCATGGTGCTGTTCGTCATCACCGGTGTCACCTTGATCGGGTTCTTTGTCCTGTCGCGGTGGCTGGTCATGAGCAAGTTCGGTCGCGTGCTGCAGGCCATCCGCGACGCCGAGAGCCGGGTGATGTTCACCGGCTACGACCCGATCCGCTACAAGCTGACGATCTGGGTGATCTCCGCGGTGATGTGCGGCATCGCCGGCGCGCTCTACGTGCCGCAGGTCGGCATCATCAACCCCGGCGAGATGAGCCCGGCGGCGAGCATCGAGATGGCGATCTGGGCGGCCGTCGGCGGCCGCGGCACGCTGATCGGCCCGATCGTCGGCGCCTTCTTCGTCAACGGCGCGAAGAGCTGGTTCACGCAGGCCTTCCCGGAGTACTGGCTGTACTTCCTCGGCGCCCTGTTCATCGCGGTGACGCTGTTCCTGCCGCAGGGGATCATCGGCTTGGTGCGCCGCGTGAAGAAGGAGACCCGCGCATGACGCCGGAGCTGATGAAGACGGGCGCGAAGATCCGCGAAGAGCACGCGAAGATCGTCGCCACCCGGCCGGCCTCGGGCGGCGCCAGCTACGGCCGCGTGGTCACCGGCGAGCTGGACGTGGCGCACGGCGCCATCCTCTACCTCGACGACATCACCGTCAGCTTCGACGGCTTCAAGGCGCTCAACGCCTTGTCGCTGTCGATCAGCGCCGGCGAGCTGCGCTGCATCATCGGCCCGAACGGCGCCGGCAAGACGACGATGATGGACGTCATCACCGGCAAGACCCGGCCCGATGCCGGGAAGGCCTTCTTCGGCTCGACCATCGACCTGCTGCGCCTGCGCGAGAACGACATCGCCACCATCGGCATCGGCCGCAAGTTCCAGAAGCCGACGGTGTTCGAGCACCTGTCGGTGTTCGAGAACCTCGAACTGGCGCTGAAGACCGACCATGGCGTGCGCGCCTCGATGTTCTTCCGCCTGACCGGGCCGCAGCTCGACCGCATCGGCGAGATCCTCACGCTGATCCACCTGAAGGACAGCGCGCAGCGCGTCGCCGGGCTGCTCAGCCACGGCCAGAAGCAGTGGCTGGAGATCGGCATGCTGCTGATGCAGGACCCGAAGCTGCTGCTGCTCGACGAACCCGTGGCCGGCATGACCGACGAGGAGACCGAGCGCACCGCCGAGTTGTTCCTCTCGCTCGAAGGCAGCCATTCGCTGGTGGTGGTCGAGCACGACATGAAGTTCATCGGCGAGCTGACGCAGGGCAAGGCGAGCAAGAAGGTCACCGTGCTCCACGAGGGCAGCGTGCTCGCCGAAGGGTCGCTGAAGGACGTGCAGGCCAACGACAAGGTCGTCGAGGTCTACCTCGGCCGATGAGCGAGAACACCATGCTGAAGGTCGAAGGCATCAACCAGTACTACGGCGGCTCGCACATCCTGCGCAACCTCGGCTTCGAGTCGAAGATCGGCGAGGTGACGGTGGTGCTGGGCCGCAACGGCGTCGGCAAGACCACGCTGCTGAAGTCGCTGATGGGCGTGGTGCCGGTGAAGACCGGCAGCATCCAGCTCGACGGCCAGGACATCACCCGCGACACGCCCTACGAGCGGGTGCGCAAGGGCGTCGGCTACGTGCCGCAGGGCCGCGAGATCTTCGGCCGCCTGACGGTGGAAGAGAACCTGCGCATGGGCCTGGCCTACAAGAAGGGCGGCACGCCGATCCCGGCCGAGCTGTTCGACCTGTTCCCGGTGCTCAAGCAGATGATCAACCGCCGCGGCGGCGACCTCTCCGGCGGCCAGCAGCAGCAGCTCGCCATCGCCCGCGCGCTGGCGGCCGGCCCCAAGCTGCTGATCCTCGACGAGCCGACCGAAGGCATCCAGCCCAGCATCATCAAGGACATCGGCCGCGTCATCCGCATGCTGGCCGATCGCAAGACCATGGCCATCGTGCTGGTCGAGCAGTACTACGACTTCGCCGCCGAACTGGCCGACCAGTACCTGCTGATGGAGCGCGGCGAGATCGTGCAGCGCGGCCGCGGTGCGGACATGGAGCGCGAGGGCGTTCGCGACCGCATGTCCATCTGAGCGCCAGCGCCGCTCAGGCCGCTTGCCAGAGTGCGGCGCAGAAGTGGCATGCGGTGCCGGCCATCACGAACAGGTGCCAGACGAAGTGCGCATAGCGCACCCGGTTGTCGAACAGGAAGACGATCGCCCCCAGCGTGTAGGCCACGCCGCCGGCCACCAGCCAGGCCAGGCCGGCGCCGGACATGCGCTGCAGCAGCGGCGCCGCGGCGACCAGCGCCACCCAGCCCATCGCCACGTACAGACCGGTGGACCACAGCGGGTGCCGCAGGCGGTTGAACAGCTTCGCCGCCACGCCCAGCACTGCGGCTGCCCAGACCAGGCCGAACAGCGTCCAGCCCCAGGCGCCATGCAGCACGCCGAACGAGAACGGCATGTAGCTGCCGGCAATGAAGACGTAGATGGCGGCGTGGTCGAGCCGGTTGAACCAGGCCTTGGCACGGCCGGCCGGCAAGGCGTGGTACAGCGTCGACACCAGATACAGCAGGATCATCGTCGCCGCGAACAGGCTGGCGCCGACCACCGCGGCCGCCCCGCCGCGCTGCGCCGACTGCATGACCAGCAGCGGCAGCGCGGCCACCGCGAGCAGGCAGCCGATGCCGTGGCTCAGCGCATTGGCCAGTTCCTCGCCGCGAGTCTGCGCGCGGTCGCCGGGGATGATGTTCATCGGAGCATCCTAGCCCGTGCGCAGAGTTGAGGGCGCCGGCAGAATGCAGCCACTTTGGCCTGGCGCAAGCCCCGAACGATGATCACCGTCCACCACCTCAACGATTCGCGCTCGCAGCGTGTGCTCTGGCTGCTCGAGGAACTCGGGCTGCCCTACGAGATAAAGCACTACCAGCGCGACAGGAAGACGATGCTCGCGCCGGCGGAGCTGCGCACCGTGCACCCGCTGGGCAAGTCGCCCGTGATCACCGATGGCAAGGCCACCGTGGCCGAGTCCGGCGCGATCATCGAGTACCTCGTCGACCGCGAAGGCGGCAAGCTGCGGCCCTCCGCCGGCACGCCGGAGTTCCTGCAGTACCGCTACTGGCTGCACTTCGCCGAGGGTTCGGCGATGTCGCCGCTGCTGATGAAGCTGGTGTTCGACAAGGTGGCCAGCGCGCCGATGCCCTTCTTCGTCAAGCCGGTGGCGCGCGGCATCTCGGCGCAGGTGCTGAAGAGCTTCGTGACGCCCAACCTCGAGCGCCAGCTCGACTTCATGGAGGCCGAACTGGCCACGCGGCCGTGGTTCGCTGGCCGCGCGTTCAGCGCGGCGGACATCCAGATGAGTTTCCCGCTCGAGGCCTCCGCCCAGCGCGCGGGGCTGAATGCCAGCCGGCCGAAGCTGATGGACTGGCTCCAGCGCATCCACGCGCGGCCGGCGTACAAGAGGGCGCTCGAGCGCGGCGGGCCGTACAGCTTTGCCGGCGACTGAGACGGTCGGGCGGGGCCGTGCTTCGCCGGTCACCCTTGCCCGCCGACCCGATCACGCAGCGATCGAGCCCATGGCCGCGCTGCCGCGGCTCAGGACCGTCAGAAGGTTTCCCATTCGGCACTGCCGCCGCCGGCTGCCGTCGCCTTGCTCTTGCTGGCCACCTTGGCTGCCGGGCCTGCTGTGGCCGTGGAGGGCCGGCTTGCCGGCTGAGTCGTCGCGGTGACGAACTGGGACGAGTCCTGGCTCAGCTTGAAGACGCTGACCACCTCCGCAAGCCGGCTCGCCTGTTGCTTGAGGCTGTCCGCGGCGGCTGCACTCTCTTCGACGAGCGCCGCGTTCTGCTGAGTCACCTGGTCGAGCTGATTGACGGCGTCACTGACCTGTCCGATGCCGCTGGTCTGCTCGATGGTGGCAGAGCTGATCTCGGCGATCAGGTCGGCCACCCGCTTGACCTGACTCACGATGTCTTCCATGTTGGTGCCCGCGTCGCCGACCAGCTTCGACCCGGCCTCGACCTTTTCGACGCTCGCGCCAATCAGTGTCTTGATCTCCTTGGCCGCCTCGGCGCTGCGCTGGGCGAGGCTGCGCACCTCGCTGGCCACGACCGCGAAGCCTCGACCCTGTTCCCCGGCGCGCGCTGCTTCGACAGCGGCATTCAGGGCCAGGATGTTGGTCTGGAAGGCAATGCCGTCGATCACGCCGATGATGTCGGAGATCTTCTTCGAACTCGCAGTGATGTCATCCATGGTGGCGACCACCTGGCCGACGACCTGGCCGCCCCTTTCGGCCGCGGCACTGGCCGACGTGGCGAGTTGCGTGGCCTGGCGCGCGGTGTCGGCGTTGTTCTTGACGGTGGAGTTCATCTGCTCCATCGACGCAGCGGTCTGCTGCAGGTTGGAGGCCTGTTCCTCGGTCCGCTGCGACAGGTCCGCATTGCCGGTGGCGATTTGCGCCGAGCCGGTTGCGATCGAGTCGGAAGCGTTGCGCACCTGACCCACCACCCGCGCCAGGCTCGCCTGCATGTCGCCGAGGGACGCCATCACGCTGCCCGCCGGGGCGCCTTGCGCTCCCGGCACCGTACCGAGGTCGCCGCTGGCAACGCGTTGCGCGGCCTCGCTGAGCTGCACGGGTTCCGCGCCGAGGGCGCGGGTCAGCCCCCGGGTGATCGTCAATGCCAGCCCGATCGCCAGGCCGATGGCCAGGGCGCAGGCGCCCAGCATCAGGTTGCGACTGACTGCGTAGGCAGACTCGGCCTCCTTGACTTCCTCGGTGGCTGCCGTCTGCGTATGGGCGATGTACTCGTTGGCCGCCTTGATCAACGCCGCCAGCAGGGGGCGGCAATCGGCGTTCATCTTGCCGATGGCCTCGTCACGCTTGTCGGCCAGCGCCAGATTGACGATGTTGAGCGCGACAGGCCCGTAGCGTGACTCGACGCTCTCGACTTCTGCAAAGAGCTTGCGTTCGCGGTCGGTCACGGCGGCGGTCCTGGCGATCGTTTCCTTGAGCTTCGCGATCGTGGCTGTGACCTTCTCGTGGGCCTGGGTCACGGCAGCCTTTTCACCATCGCGGTCGGCAGCTGAGGTGACGAGCACCAGGTTGCGCGCACTGACGGCGCGCGCATTCGTCGCGTCCAGAACGTCATTGGCCAGGGAGATGCGTGCGCCGGTTTCGTTCACGTAGCTGGCGTAGTGACTGTGTCCCTCGCTCAGCCCGCGAACCGCCAGCGCGGACACGGCAAGCACGATCACAGCCAGGCAGCCGAATGCTGCCGTCAGCTTGGCCTTGACGGTCAGATTCCCGAAACTCATGGTTACTCCTTGGTTCTTCGATGACGAACGGACTCGAACAGAGAAAGGCGGTCGAGCTCATCGGTTGAGCAAGTCAACGGAACGATGATCAGGATCGCGCACTGCAGTATCGGCATCGCAAGATGATGATTTAGGGCAGAAGTGATGGGCGAAAGCGGGTGTGCTCGGGCGCCAGGCCCGGATTCCGCCGCAAGTGCGCAATTCGTCACACGCCGGGTCAGCGCAGGCCATCGCCGGTCATCGGGTGACGTTCGGCGCGTCACGCCGGGGCGTCGCCCGAAGGTCGCCGACGCGCGGTCTCAGGTGGTCCAGATCCGCGGCAGCACCGGATCGAGCGCCCAGCCGACCGAACGCCAGCGGTTGCGCACGGTCTTGAAGAGATCCATCAGCGGCTCGACGCGCGGCGCCAGCGCGCGCAGCAGCACCACCGCATCGTTCGGTGCCGTCGCACCGGTGCTGCGCATCAGCGGATGGCCCTCGCAGGCGGCGCGGGCGGTGTCGAGCAAGGCCTCGCGCCGAGCCGGTGGCAGCGGGCTGCCGGAGGCAAACCACAGCGTCCCCATCACCTTGTGCCCGTCCAGGCCGAGCGGGGAAGCGAGCAGCGTCGCGTCGTCGGCAGCGATCACGCCGCGCTCGAGCCAGCGGCCCGGGATCTCGATGCTCTGCCGGTAGCGGCCACGCACGAAGGGCTGGTCGGCGGCCGGCAGGCCGAGGGCGAGGACGTCCCAGCCGATGGTCTGCGCACCCTCGGCCAGCTCGAAGCGCATCGTGTTCTCGCCCTCGCAGCCGCTGTAGGCCAGCGTCTCCAGCGGCAGCCACTCCAGCCGCGCGCCGGCGGCCAGGCTTGCGCTCACCTGCTGAACCGCGCGCTCGCCACGGCTGCGGTAGAAGCGCGCCGCGCCCGGCGTGGTGATCACCGCGTGGCTGTCTTCGCCGAGCGCCAGCGCGACGTCGAGCGTATCGCCGCCGACCATGCCGCCGGGCGGATGCACCAGCACGTGGTGGCAGATCGCCGGGCCCTCCGGGTAGAGCCGCTGCAGCACGCGCAGCGGGCCGTCGTGGCGGTCATGGGCTTGCGTGGTGTCGCCGTCGCGGCGGTAGTCGAGTTCGAGTCGGCCGTGCCAGCCCATGAGCGCGCGGGAAGAGTGACCCGGCAGTGTAGCCAGGGTCATGCCCGCAAGCAGGCTCAGGCGGCCGCGCCGCGCCGGTAGTCGCTCGGCGGCAGCCCCAGGTGCGTGCGGAACACGCGGCTGAAGTGCGCCATGTTGGAGAAGCCGAAGTCGAAGGCGATGTCGGTGATCGAGCGGTGCGACTGTGCACGGTCGTCGAAGCAGCGGCGGCAGCCTTCCAGGCGCCGGCGCAGGATGTAGCCGGCGACGCCGTCGGGCTCCTCGGCGAAGGCGTTGTAGAGCTGGCGACGGCTGCAGTTCAGCGCCAGCGCGATGCTGTCGACGGTGAGCTGCGGGTCGCCCAGGTGCTCGCCGACATGCTGCTTGATGCGCTCGCGCAGCGCCTCGCGCTGCGTCACGGCGGTGCCGATGCCGGCGAGGTCGAGCATGGCCAGGTGCACGAGCTGGGTGATCGCGTCGCCGACGCCGCGCGCCGCCGTCTCCGACATGCCGGGCAGCTCGCGGTAGGCGTTGCGCATCGTCTCCAGCGCGATGCGCGCCACGCCGCCGCTGCCGCCGAGGCGGCGCGCCATCAACGGGTCGAGCGAGATGCCGCGCTCCACCAGACGGTCCTTCGGCAGCATCACGATCAGGTGCTCGACGCGCACGGGGTTGGCCACCGCGTAGCTGTCGGTGGTGTCGTAGATGCTCCACTGGTCCGGTGTGACCCAGGCCTCGCGGCCCTTCTGCTCGACGCCGGCGCAGCCCACCCACGGGGCGACGATCTTCAGGTAGCCGATCTCCGACTGCCGCACCAGCGAGGACGAGCGCATCACGCGGTGCCGGTTCGCTTCCAGCCGCGTCAGCACGATGTCGCCGGCGCGCACGGTGGCCATGCGGCCGTCGAATTCGTTGTCGCCGTAGAGGTCGGAGTCCAGCCCGTGGAACAGCTTGTGGATCCAGTCGGCCCAGAAGCCCGGGCGCTCTGCGGCCGCGACCTGGTCGGTGCTCATCGCGCTGACGACGGGGGTGCCCATGGGTGGCGAGGTTAACGGGCTGCCCCCTGACCCCTCAAGCCTCGTGGCGGGGGAATCGGGAAAGCCCTAGGGCGTGTTAACACAACCGCAAACCGTCGGCGATGAGCGCGAAGCTGATGAACGCGGTGAACATGACGTCGAGCTTCTCGAAGCGAGAGAAGATGCGCCGATAGCCCTTGAGGCGGCGGAACAGACGCTCGACCTCATTGCGCCGC
>NZ_CALRZC010000127.1:0-23402 GCF_943372545.1 Variovorax sp. YR752
GCTGTGCGACCTGAAGCCCAGTGGCCAGTACCTCGCGGTCGACCTGCACCGCGCCGGCGGCATCCCGGCGGTGATGAAGGAACTGCTGAAAGCCGGGCTGCTGCACGGCGACTGCATCACGATCACCGGCAAAACGGTCGCCGAGAGCCTCGCCGAGGTGCCCGAACTGTCTGCCGAGCAGAAGGTCATCCGCCCGGTCGGCGACCCGATCTATGCGCAGGGCCATCTGGCCATCCTGAAGGGCAACCTGTCACCCGAGGGCTGCGTGGCCAAGATCACCGGCCTGAAGAACCCCAGCATCACCGGCCCGGCGCGGGTGTTCGACGACGAGCAGTCGGCGCTGGCCGCGATCATGGCCAACAAGATCGTCGCCGGCGACGTGATGGTGCTGCGCTACCTCGGCCCGAAGGGTGGCCCGGGCATGCCCGAGATGCTGGCACCGACCGGCGCGCTGATCGGCCAGGGGCTGGGCGAATCGGTCGGGCTGATCACCGACGGGCGCTTCTCCGGCGGCACCTGGGGCATGGTGGTCGGCCACGTGGCGCCGGAGGCCTACGAGGGCGGCAACATCGCGCTGGTCCAGGAAGGCGACTCGATCACCATCGACGCACGCACCCTGACGCTGCAACTCAACGTGAGCGACGAGGAACTGGCGAAGCGTCGGCAGTCGTGGAAGAAGCCCGCGCCGCGCTACACCCGCGGCGTGCTGGCCAAGTTCGCGAAGAATGCATCGAGCGCCAGTTCGGGCGCGGTGCTGGACAAGTTCGAGTGATGCGCTGAGCGCAGCGGCCACGGCCGCAGCGCTCAGCGGCGGGCGGCCTTCTTGGCGCGGCGGGCGGTCTTGTCCATGCCCAGCGCCTCGAGGTTCTGGTCGCGGCGCTGGCGTTTGCGCTCGTCCATCTTCTCCATCTCGCGGCGCTTGGTGTAGCCGGTCGAGTCCGCGAAGGCCCACCAGACCGCGGCCAGCGCGAACGGCAAGCAGAACTTCCACAGATCACCGGTGAGATTCCAGGTCCAGCCGGCCGGCGGGCCGAAGCCGAGGAAGTGCATCAGGATGATGATGACGCCGAGAATGATGAAATACATAGGTCAGGCTTCCGGCATCCGAAAAACCGCTGCAAGCTGGCGGTCAACCGACACCCCTACAATCCGTTGATACCACTGTAGCCGACCGTTCGGCCGGGCGGGTGACGAAACATCCGCAGATTTTCCCGTTTGAACCCGAAAGGAAATCATGAAGCTGTTCCCCGCTCTCGCCCTGGTGGCCGCTGCCGCCACCGTGTCGGCTCCCGCGATGGCCGACGAGGCCCTGGCCAAGGCCAAGAACTGCCTGGCCTGCCATGCCGTCGACAAGAAGCTGGTCGGTCCGGCCTACAAGGACATCGCCGCCAAGTACGCCGGCCAGAAGGACGCGGTCGACAAGCTGTCGGCCAAGGTCATCAAGGGTGGCGTGGGCGCCTGGGGCCAGATCCCGATGCCCGCCAACGCGCAGGTCAGCGAGGCCGAGTCGAAGAAGCTGGTCACCTGGATCCTCGGTCTGAAGTGACCAGGCCTCGGGCCTGACGATCGAAGCCCCGCTTGCGGGGCTTCGTCGTTTTCGCGGCTCGCCGGTCAGCCCAGCCCCTGCTGCAGGCGTTCGCGCACCGGCGGCGCGAGCGCGAATCGCGCGCCGTGCCGCTGCGCCAGCGCGTCGGCGTTGCGCAGGAAGCTCTCCAGGCCCTCCGACGCGACGAACTGGATCGCCCCGCCCGTCCAGGCCGGAAATCCGATGCCGAAGATCGAGCCGATGTTGGCCTCGTGCACGCTGGTCAGCACGTTTTCGGCCAGACAACGCGCCGTTTCGATCGCCTGGCGGTAGAGCAGGCGCCGCTTCAGTTCGTCGACGCCCGCCTCGACCCCCGGCTTCTCGAAGTACTGCTTCAGGCCCGCCCAGAGCTGCTTGGGCTGGCCGGCGGGATAGTCGTAGAAGCCGCCGCCAGCGGCTCGGCCGGCGCGGCCGAACTCCTTGACCATGCGCTCGACGAGCCCTTCGCCGGCACCCGGCGTCCAGGCGCGGCCCTCGGCAGCAAGGTCGGCGCGCGTTTGCTCCATCACGTGGACCGACAGCGACAGCGAGGTTTCGTCGATCACCGCCAGTGGCCCGACCGGCATGCCGGCTGCTTCGGCGGCATGCTCGATGAGCGGCGCGGCGATGCCTTCGGCCAGCATCGCGGCGCCTTCCATCACGTAGGTTCCGAACACGCGGCTGGTGAAGAAGCCGCGTGAATCGTTGACGACGATCGGCGTCTTGCCGAGTGCGAGCACGTAGTCGTAGGCGCGAGCAATCGTCTCGTCGTCAGTCTGCTGCCCGCGGATGATCTCGACCAGCTTCATCTGGTGCACCGGCGAGAAGAAGTGCAGGCCGACGAAACGCTGCGGGGCCTTGCTCGCCCGGGCCAGGCCGCCGATCGGCAGCGTCGAGGTGTTGGAGGCGAACACGCCGCCTTCGGACAGCATCGTCTCGGCTTCGCGCGTGACCTGCGCCTTCAGTTCGCGCTGCTCGAACACCGCCTCGATGATGAGGTCGCAGCCCTTCAGGTCGGCCGCGTCGGCCGTGGGCGTGACGAGGTTCAGCAGCGCCGCCTGCTTCGCCTCGTCCATGCGTCCTTTGGCGACCAGCGGTGCGGTGATGCGGCGGATCGCCTCGTGCCCCGCCCTCGCCTTCTCGATCGACACGTCCTTCAGTACGCAGGCGATGCCGCGCGAGGCGTTGGCGTGAGCGATCCCCGCGCCCATCATGCCGGCGCCGAGCACGCCGACGCGGGCCGGCTTCCACACAGCGAAGCCCGCCGGCCGCGACTGGCCTGACTTGATCGCGTTCAGGTTGAAGAAGAACGCGGTGATCATGTTCTTGGCGTTCTGCCCGACCATGATCTTCGCCAGCTTGCGGCTCTCGATGCGCGTGGCGGTGTCGTAGTCGACCATCGCGCCTTCGACCATGGTCTCGAGGATGGCCTGCGCGGCCGGATAGAGGCCGTGCGTCTTCGCCGTCAGCATCGCCGGCGCGACGGTCAGGCCGGCGGCGATCTTCGGGTTGCTCGGCGTGCCGCCAGGCATGCGGTAGTCCTTGCGGTCCCAGGGCTGCAGCGCCTGCGGGTTGTCGGCGATCCAGGCCAGCGCCATCTCGCGCAGGTCGTCCATCGTCGCGCCGATGCCGTTGACGAGGCCGAGGTCCATCGCCTCGCGCGGGCCGAACAGCTTGCCTTCCATCAGGTAGGGTTGCGCCGCCATCAGGCCGAGCAGGCGCACCGTCTTCGTGATGCCGGTCGCGCCGGGAATCAGGCCGAGCGAGACCTCCGGCGTGCCGAACTGGATGCGGCGATCGTCGAGCGCGAAGCGCGCGTGCGCGGCGAGCGCCACTTCCCAGCCCCCCCCGAGCGCCGCGCCGTTGAGCAGGGCCACCACCGGCCGGCCCAGCAGGTCCAGGCGACGGAAGCAGGCCTTCATCGCCTCGATGCCCCGGAAACCGGCAGCGGCATCCTCCGCCTTCAGCTTGAGCACGTTGTCGAGCTGCGCGCCGGCGAAGAAGGTCTTCTTGCCCGACATCACCAGCACGCCCTTCAGGCGTTCCTTGTCGCCCTCGACGCGTGCCACTGCTTCGGCCAGGTCGGCCTGCCACTGCTCGGTCATGGTGTTGACCGGCGCGCCGAGCGCGTCGTGGGTGATGATCGCGATGCCGTCGGCACCGAGTTCGTAGCGGATGGTCTTCACGGTCAGACTCGTTCGATGATCGTCGCGATGCCCATGCCGCCGCCGACGCACAGCGTGATCAGGCCGCGCTTGAGATTCCTGCGCTCCAGTTCGTCGAGCAGCGTGCCCAGCAGCATCGCGCCGGTGGCGCCGAGCGGGTGGCCGAGCGCGATCGCACCGCCGTTGACGTTGACCTTCTCATGCGGCACGCCCATCTCGTGCATGAAGCGCATCGGCACGGCCGCGAAGGCCTCATTGACCTCGAACAGGTCGATGTCATCGACCGTCAGGCCCGCCTTGGCCAGTGCCTTGCGCGAGGCCGGCATCGGGCCGGTGAGCATGATGGTCGGGTCGGCCCCGGAGAGCGCCGTGGCGACGATGCGCCCACGCGGCGTCAGGCCCAGTTCGCGGCCCTTCGCCTCGCTGCCGATCAGCACTGCCGCCGCGCCGTCGACGATGCCCGAGGAGTTGCCCGCCGTGTGCACGTGGGCGATGCGCTCCACCTGCGGGTAGCGCATCAGCGCCACTGCGTCGAAGCCCATCGCGCCGAGGTCGGCGAACGCCACCTTGAGCTGGCCCAGGCCTTCCAGCGTCGTGCGCGGCTTGATGAATTCGTCACGCTCGAGCACCGGCAGGCCGATCTCATCGGTGACAGCAATCACCGAGCGGTCGAAGCGCCCGTCGGCCTGCGCGGCGGCGGCGCGCTGCTGCGAGCTCAGCGCATAGCGATCGACATCCTCGCGGCCCCAGCCGGCCAGCGTGGCGATCAGGTCGGCGCCGATGCCCTGCGGCACGAAGCCGGTGGCCATGTTCGTCGCCGGGTCCTGCGCCCAGGCGCCACCGTCGCTGCCGATCGGCACGCGCGACATGCTCTCGACGCCGCCGGCGATGACCAGATCCTCCCAGCCGCTGGCGACCTTCTGCGCCGCCAGGTTGACCGCTTCCAGCCCCGAGGCGCAGAAGCGGTTGATCTGCATGCCGGCGACGCGGAAGTCCCAGCCGGCCTTGAGCACCGCCGTCTTGGCGATCACCGAACCCTGCTCGCCGATCGGCGAGACCACGCCCATCACCACGTCGTCGAGCGCAGCCGGGTCGAAGTCCAGGCGCTGCTGCAGCTTGACCAGCAGCCCGGCCAGCAGATCCACAGGCTTGACCTCGTGCAGGCTGCCGTCCTTCTTGCCCTTGCCGCGCGGCGTGCGCACGGCGTCGAAGATCATCGCGTGGGCCATTGCAGTCTCCTCCGTCCGTCTTGCGTGGACAATTCATTATCGAGAGCAGCGCCTCCGCCAGCCATCATCGACAACCCATGCCCAGCATCCCCCGGTTCGAGCCCGAGTTCGTCAGTGGCCTGAAGGATATCTTCGAGCAGCGCATCGTGTTCAACCGTGTGCTCGGCCTGCGCATCGGCGAGGTGTCTGCCGACCATGTGTCCGGTTCGATCGAGATGCGCGAGGACCTGATCGGCCACTACGGCCACCACCGCCTGCACGGTGGCGTGATCAGCGCCGGGCTGGACGCGATGGGCGGGCTGGCGGTGATGGCCGCGATCGGCGCGCGCCACATGGACGAGCCGCCGCTGCAGCGCCTGCACCGCTTCGGCAAGCTCGGCACCATCGACCTGCGCATCGACTACCTGCGCCCTGCCATCGGCGAGCGCTTCGAGCTGCGCGCGCAGGTGCTGCGGCTGGGCTCGCGCGTCGCCTCCACGCGCATGGAGTTCAGCGGCGCCGACGGCAAGCTGCTTGCCACCGGCGCCGCGGCCTACATCGTGTCGTAAGTGCCGTTCACTGCGGCTTGACGTAGTCGGTCACCGGCTTCCAGCGCTCGCCCTGCAGCTGCGACATGCGTGTCATGTTGCTGCCGGCGCGCTTGCTCGGGCTGAACGTCAGCTCGGCCGAACCGAACATGTCGGGCGCGAAGGTGGTCGACTCCATCGCCTTGATGAAGCTGTCGACCGTCAGGTTCGCGCCGGCCTTCTGCGCGGCAGCGATGAAGGTGTCGACCGCCGAGTAGCCGTAGACCGAGAACACCGTCGGGTCGTCGCCGAACTTGGTCTGGTACTTCTTCGCCCAGAAGGCGATCTTCGGCGACACCTCGTCCATGTACGGGTGCTGAACGGTGTGCGTGGCGTACAGGCCGTCCATCGCCTTCTTGCCGAGCTTGTGGATCAGATCGGTGTAGGTCGCGCTCGAACCCAGGTAGGTCGGGTTGAAGCCGGTCTTGCGGCCTTCGGCGATGGTGCCGATGGTCTCGCGGATGATCGTGCCCAGCACCACCAGGTCGCAGTTCGCCGCCTTCATGCGCGCCACCTGCGAGGAGAAGTCGGTCGCGCCGCGCTTGTAGGTGGTCTTCTCGGCGAAGTCCATGCCTGCGGCCTTCAGCCCGGCCTCGGCGCCGCGGAACACCTCCAGGCCGAACTCGTCGTCCTGGTAGATGGTGCAGACCGCCTTCGCGCCCTTGTCCTTGATCAGCCGCGGCAGCGCGACGCGCATCTGGTCGTAGTAGCTCGAGCCGCCGGCGAACTTGAGCTTGTGCACCGGCTCGGTCATCTCGCGCGCCGCGGTGACCGGGAAGAAGTTGATCACGTTCTTCTCGAACTGCACGGGCATCGCCGCGTTGTTCGTCGGCGTGCCGATGTGGGCGACCATCGCGAAGATCTTGTCCTGGTTGACCAGCTTCTGCGCGGCCAGCACCGCCTTCTTCGGGTCATAGGCCGAGTCCTCGATCAGCAGCTTGATCTTGCGGCCGTTGACGCCGCCCTGCTCGTTGATCTCGTCGACGCGCAGCAGCATGCCCTGGCGGACCTGCTTGCCGAAGCCGGCGATCGGACCGGACAGGTCCTGGATCGAGCCGAGCGTGATCTCGGTCTTGCTGACGCCCTGCGCGGCTTGCGCGCTGGCGTCGGTGCCGGCCAGCGCGAGCAGCGTGGCTGCGCCGGCGGTCAGAGTGAGGGTGAGCAGGGTCTTCATGAGTTGCCTCCTTCGGCGGTCAGGATCGGTACATGGCTTCGATTCGATCGGAATACTTCTTCTCGACGAACTTGCGCTTGAGCTTCATCGTCGGCGTCAGCTCCTCGTCCTCGGCGCTGAGCTGCGTCTCGAGCAGGAAGAACTTCTTGATCTGCTCGACGCGCGCGAACTTGCCGTTCACGCGCTCGATCTCGGCCCAGATCAGTTCCTGGACCTGTTTCGCGCGCGTCAGGCTGGTGTAGTTGCTGAACGGGATGTCGCGGTCCTGGGCGAACTTCTCGACGTTCTCCTGGTCGATCATCACGATCACCGTCAGGAAGGGCCGCTTGTCGCCGATCACCACCGCATCGGTGATGAAGGGCGAGAACTTCAGGTCGTTCTCGATCTCGCTGGGCGTGACGTTCTTGCCGCCGGCCGTGATGATGATGTCCTTCATCCGGTCGGTGATGCGGTGGTAGCCGTCGGCGTCGACCTCGCCGACATCGCCGGTGCGCAGCCAGCCGTCGGGCGTGAAGGTCTCGGCGGTCTTCTCCGGCAGGTTCAGGTAGCCCATGAACACGTTCGGGCCCTTGACCTGCAGTTCACTGGTGATCGGGTCGAGGCGGATCTGGTTGAACGGGCAGGCCGGGCCGACCATGCCGGGTTTGATGCCGCCGATCGGCGTCGCCGTCGCGGCGCCGCAGGTCTCGGTCATGCCCCAGACCTCGCCCAGCGGCACGCCGAGCGCCAGGTACCAGCGGATCAGCTCCGGCGAGATCGGCGCCGCGCCGGTGACGCAATAGCGCGCGCGGTGCACGCCGATCAGCTTGCGCACGTTGTTCAGCGCGATGAAACGCGCCACGTGGAACTGCAGCTTCAGCCCCGCGCCGACCGGCTGGCGGGCGAGCACCTTGTCGACGATCTTCATGCCCACACCGATGCCCCAGCCGTAGGCGAGCTGCTGCATGCGGCTCGATTCGCGCAGCGCGATCGTCACGCCGGAGTAGAGCTTCTCCCACACGCGCGGCACGGCGGTGAAGACGGTCGGCGAGATCTCGCGCACGTTCTCCGGCACCGTCTCCGGCCGTTCGACGAAGTTCAGGATCGAACCGGTGTAGACGGCGAAGAACGCGCCGCCGATGCGTTCGGCGATGTGGCACAGCGGCAGGAAGGCGATGCGCTCGTCGTCCTCGTCCTGCGAGACGATCAGGTTGTAGCCGCGCACGCTGTAGACCAACCCGGCATGCGAGTGCATCGCGCCCTTGGGCTTGCCGGTCGTGCCGGAGGTGTAGACGAGGATCGCCAGGTCGCCCGGCTGCACCGCGGCGACGCGCGCCTCCAGCACGCCTGGATGGTCCTGCGCATGCAGGCGACCGAGTTCGCGCAGCGCGGCGATGTCGATCACGCCGGGGTCGTCGAAGTCGCGCAGGCCCTTGGTGTCGAACACGACCACCTTGCGCAGCAGCGGCAGGCGAGCGCGCACCTCGAGCGCCTTGTCGAGCTGCTCCTCGTCCTCGACGAACAGCACGGTGGTGCGCGAGTCCTCGCACAGGTACTGCACCTGTTCGGCCGCATCGGTCGGGTAGATGCCGTTGCTAACGCCGCCGCACGAAAGGATCGCCATGTCGGCGAGCAGCCAGTCGATGCGCGTGTTGGCGAGGATGGCGGCGCAGTCGCCCGGCTGCAGGCCGAGCGCCATCAGCCCGTGGGCGATCTCGCGCACCGCCTCGGCCGTCTGCGCCCAGGTCCACTCGCGCCACAGGCCGAGTTCCTTCTGGCGCATGAAGACACGCGCCGATCGCTGCGCCGCTGCGTTCCAGAACAGCGACGCCATCGTCTCGCCCGGCACGACGATGTCGGTGCGCGGCTTCAGCGAACTCAGGTCCCAGATGTCCGGCATGGCGTCACCTCCAGGTCTTCTTCTTCTTCCAGCGCCGCTCGCCGCGCACGCCGGAGTCCTTCATGCCAAGGTAGAACTCCTTGATGTCCTCCTTCTCGCGCAGGCGTTCGCAGGTGTCTTCCATCACGATGCGGCCGTTCTCGAGCACGTAGCCGTGGTCGGCGACGTTGAGCGCCATGTTGGCGTTCTGCTCGACCAGCAGCAGCGTGGTGCCACGCTCGCGGTTGATGCGGATGACGATCTCGAAGATCTCGCGGGTCAACCGCGGCGACAGGCCGAGGCTGGGCTCGTCGAGCAGCATCAGCTCGGGCGCGGCCATCAGCGCGCGCGAGATCGCCAGCATCTGCTGCTGGCCGCCGGAGAGCAGCCCGGCGTCCTGCTTCGAGCGCTCGCGCAGGATCGGGAAGTAGCCGTAGACCGCCTCGACGTCGCGCGCGACGCCGTCGCGGTCACGGCGTGTGTAGGCGCCCATCATCAGGTTGTCATGCACCGACAGCAGCGGGAACACCTCGCGGCCCTCGGGCACGTGGCTGAGGCCACGCTGCACGATCAGCGCCGGGTCCTTCGCGGTGATGTCCTCGCCCTTGAATTCGACCGTGCCCTTGGTCGGGTCAAGGATGCCGGAGATGGTCTTCAGGATCGTCGTCTTGCCGGCGCCGTTGGAACCGAGCACGGTGACGATGCTGCCCTTCTCGACCTTCAGGCTGACGCCACGGATCGCGCGGATCGGGCCGTAGCTGCTCTCGACGTTGGCGAGTTTCAGCACGTCGGTCATGCAGCCTTCCTCCGCAGGCTTTCCACGTCGCCGGCGCTGCCCAGGTAGGCCTCGATCACGCCCGGGTGGCGCTGCACCTCGGCCGGCGTGCCGAGCGCGAGCACCTCGCCCTGGTTCATCGCCAGCACGCGGTCCGACACCTTGGACACCAGCGACATGTCGTGCTCGACCATCAGCACGGTGACGCCCAGTTCGTCGCGGATGTCGCCGATCCAGAACGCCATGTCGTCGGTCTCCTCGACGTTCAGGCCCGACGAGGGCTCGTCCAGCAGCAGCAGCTTCGGCTCGGTGCACAGCGCCCGCGCCAGTTCCACCACCTTGCGCACGCCGTAGGGCAGCCCGGCGACGAGCGACTCGCGGTGCTTCTGCAGGTCGAGCAGGTCGATCACCTGCTCCGCCTTGTGGCGAGCGCGCACCTCGGCGGCGCGCGTGGCCGGCGTGAAGAAGAGCTGGCTCCAGAAGCCGGTCTCGCGATGCACATGGCGGCCGATCAGCAGGTTCTGCAGCACGGTGGCATGCTCGAACAGCTCGATGTTCTGGAAGGTGCGCGCAATGCCGAGCTGCGCGATCTCGTGCGGCGCGTGCGCGAGCAGCGACGTGCCGTCGTACTCGATGCTGCCGGAGGTCGGCGTGTAGATGCGGCTGATCAGGTTGAACACCGTCGTCTTGCCGGCACCGTTCGGCCCGATCAGCGTGAACACCTCGCCGCGGTGCACGTCGAAGCCGACCTTGTTGACCGCGAGCACGCCGCCGAAGCGCACGCTCAGATCCTTGGCAGAGAGCAGGACGTTGGAACTCATTTCAGGCGTTCGGATTTCTGGAACGACTTCTGCCGCTTGAACATGCCGCGCCGGTAGAACGGGAAGATCTGGAACCAGGTGCGGAACTTCAGCCAGCGACCGTACAGGCCCAGCGGCTCGAACAGCACGAAGGCGATCAGCACCGAACCGTAGACCACCCCCTGCAGGCCCGGCGCGAGCGCGATCGCCTCGGGCAGGTAGTCTTTCGCCAGCGCGATCGCCTGCGGCATCGTGATCAGGAAGATCGCGCCGAGGAAGGCGCCGTGCACCGAGCCGAGGCCCCCGATGACGATCATCAGGATCAGGTCGATCGACTGCAGCACGCCGAACTGGTCTGGCGAGATGAACTTCAGCTTGTGCGCGTACAGCGCGCCACCGACGCCGGCCAGCGCCGCCGAGATCGCGAACGACAGCGTCTTGAAGCGCGCCAGGTGGATGCCCATGCTCTGCGCCGAGATCTCCGAGTCGCGGATGGCGACGAAGGCACGGCCGGTCGGTGAGCGCAGCAGGTTGAGGATGGCCAGCGTCGCCAGCACGGCGATGACGAGGCACAGGTAGAAGAACGATTCGCCGGAGTCGAGCGTCCAGCCGAACATCTCAGGTGACTTGACGTGCTTGCCGGCATTGCCTCCGGTCACGCTCTCCCAGCGCGCGAACACCTCCTCGACGATGAAGCCGAAGGCGAGCGTCGCGATGCCGAGGTAGATGCCCTTCAGCCGCAAGGCCGGCAGGCCGACGATGACGCCGACGAAAGCGGAAATGCCCGCCGCGGCCACGAGCGCGAGCGGGAACGGCACGCCGGCGCCGGTCAGCGCTGCCTGCGTGTACGCGCCGACGCCGAGGAAGGCCGCATGGCCGAGCGAGAACTGCCCGGTGAAGCCGGACAGCAGCATCAGCCCGAGGCCGACGATGGCGTAGATCAGCACGAAGGTCAGCTGCGCGAGCCAGTACTCCGGGAAGATCCAGGGCGCGGCGAGCATCACGAGCATCAGCACGCCGTACCAGAACACATAGCCGCCATGCTTGGCGATGCGGATGTCCTGCTCGTAGCGGGTCTTGAAGATGAAGCGCATGGGGAGTGTTCTCAGACCTTCTTGCGCAGCTTCTCGCCGAACAAGCCGTTCGGGCGCACGACGAGCATCACCAGCACGACCACGTAGGCGGCGATGTCCTTGAAGCCTTCGGGCAGGTAGAAGCCGGACAGCGATTCGACCAGGCCGATGACCATGCCGCCGACGATCGCGCCGGGCAGGCTGCCGAAGCCGCCGACGACTGCGGCCGGGAAGGCCTTCAGGCCGATGAAGCCCATGTTCGCGTGCACGAAGGTGATCGGCGCGAGCAGCAGGCCGGCGACGGCAGCGACGGCGGCGGCGAGGCCCCAGACGAGGCCGTTGAGCCGCTTCACCGGGATGCCCATGTAGTACGCGGCGAGCTGGTTCTGCGAGGAGGCCTGCATCGCGACGCCGAGCTTGGTGTAGCGGAACATCAGGTAGAGCAGCGCGCTGAGCGCCGCCGTCGCGGCGATGACGACGAGCTGCTCGACGTTGAGCACCAGCGCGCCCACGTTCCACGCCTGGTCCTTGTACGGCACCGGCAGCGTGTGCGTCTCGGTGCCGATGGTCGGGATCATCGTGATGAGGCCGCGCGCGACGTAGCCGATGCCGATCGTCAGCATCACGATCGAGAAGGATGGCTGGCCGAGGATGGGCCGCACGACGACGCGTTCGAGCATCACGCCGAACAGCGCCATCGCGCTGATCGCCGACAGCACGGCGAGCCAGAACGGGAAGCCGAGCAGCGTCATCAGCCCGAGGCCGCAGAACGCGCCGAGCATCATCAGTTCGCCCTGCGCGAAATTCACCGTCTCCGTCGCCTTGTAGATCAGCACGAAGCCGAGCGCGATCAGGCCGTAGATGCAGCCCTGCGCAATGCCGCTGATGATGATCTGCAGTAGCTGCAAGCCCGCGTCTCCCGAATGGACTTCCCGGGGTGTGAGCGCCACCGGTCGGCCTCGGTTGTATGCGAACGGCCACGCCGCAGGTGATCGTGGAAACCCGCCCGCGAGGTCACCTTCGCGACACCGCAATGGTCGCTCGGGGGCATGTCCGAAAACAGCCAGCAGCAACGCGACGCCTGACCATAATCCTCGGCATGGACCTCGATGCCGACGCCGCCTACCAGGCCCTCGCCGCACGCGATGCGCGCTTCGATGGACGCCTGTTCGTGGGGGTCACCTCCACCGGCATCTACTGCCGGCCGATCTGCCGCGTGCGCACGCCGCAGCGGCGCAACTGCCGCTTCTTCGAGACGCCGGCACAGGCCGAGGCAGCCGCGTTCCGGCCCTGCCTGAAGTGCCGGCCGGAGATCGCGCCGGGCGCCGGGCTGCCGTGGAGCGTGATGGACGCATCGAGAACACTCGCGCGCCAGGCGGCGCTTGCACTGAACGCACAGGCGGCGAGCGGCGAAGCGGCGTCGCTCGCGGCGCTGGCCGCGAAGCTCGGCGTCAGCGATCGCCACCTGCGCCGCATCTTCAGCGCCGACCAGGGCGTGACGCCGATGCAGTATCTGCAGACACGCCGCCTTCTGCTCGCCAAACAGTTGCTGACCGACACGGCATTGCCGGTCGCGCAGGTCGCGCTGGCGAGCGGCTTTCGCAGCCTGCGCCGATTCAACGGCGCGTTCGCCGACCAGTACCGCATGAGCCCGAGCCGCCTGCGCGGTGCGGTCGATGACGAGGCGCCGCAGGGCGCCGATTCGCTCGCCGCGGTGACGCTGACGCTCGCCTACCGCGCACCGTTCGACCATGCGGCGCTGCTGCGATTCGTCGCGCAGCGGGCAATCTCGGGCATCGAGGAGGTCGAGGGACTGGCGATCCGCCGCTCGCTGCGCGCCGGCGCGCTCGCCGCCGAGCCGGGCTGGATCGAGGCACGCTTCGACCTCGATCGCGACCGGGTGCAATTGCGCTTCGCACCGGCGCTAGCGCCGCTCAGCGCGCGTGTCGTCGCGACGGCGCGGCGCTGGCTGGACCTCGACGCCGCGCCCGCCCACATCGACGCTGCGCTGGCCGGCATTCCCGGCGCCCCAGGCATCCGCCTGCCCGGCAGCCTCGATCCGTTCGAGCTGGCGGTGCGCGCGGTGCTCGGGCAGCAGGTCACGGTCGCGGCGGCGCGCACGCTGGCACGGCGAATTGTCGATCGCTTCGGCGCGCCGCTGGCGACACCTTGGGTAACGCTCGCGCGGCAGTTCCCGCAGCCCACGGCGCTGGCCGCGGCGACGCTGGACGAGGTCGCGAGCCTGGGCATCGTGCGGCAGCGTGCCAACGCGCTGATCGCGCTCGCCTCGGCCTGGCCCGCACTGGAGCCGCTGATGTCGCCCGGCACCAGCCCGGATGCGTTCATCGCCGCGCTGTGCGAACTGCCCGGCATCGGCCCATGGACAGCGCACTACATCGCGATGCGCGCGTTCGGCTGGCCCGACGCCTTCCCGCCGAACGACGTTGCCGTATTGAAGGCGATGAAGCAGTTGTTCGGCACCGTCAACCAGCGCGCGGCCGACGAGCGCGCCCAAGCCTGGCGACCGTGGCGGGCCTACGCCGTGCTGCGCCTGTGGAACAGCCTGGAGAAGAGTTCATGAGCACCCTCACCGACACCCTCGACGCCCGTTGCACCGCGCAGGCGCTGGTCGACACGCCGCTCGGCCCGGTGCGCGTGGCGCGCACGGCGAGCGGCCTGGCCGGGCTGTGGTTCGAAGGCCAGAAGCATCATCCGGGCGCGCTGCAGGCGCCGCTGCAGCCGGACGACCCGCTGCTGCGCGAGGCCGCCGCACAACTGCAACGCTACTTCGCCGGTGACGCCCGCGCCTTCGACCTGCCCCTGGACCTGCAAGGCACGGCGTTCCAGCGCACCGTGTGGCAGGCCCTGCTGCGCATCCCGGCGGGCCGCACCTGCAGCTATGGCGAGCTGGCACGCGCCATCGGCCGTCCGCGCGCGGTGCGCGCCGTCGGCGCCGCGGTCGGCCGCAACCCGGCCTCGCTGGTCGTGCCCTGCCACCGCGTGCTCGGACAGGACGGCGGCCTCACCGGCTACGCCGGCGGCGTGCAGCGCAAGCAGTCGCTGCTGCAGCTGGAGGCCTGCGCATGAAGCCGGCGGACATCGGCGAGCTGGTCGGGCTGGCAGCGATCTGGGGCGCATCGTTCCTGTTCATGCGGCTCGGTGCCGGCGAGTTCGGACCGGTGGCGCTGGCGGCCGTGCGCGTGGGCGGGGCGGCGCTGGTGCTGATGCCGCTGCTCGTCTGGCGTGACCAGTTCGGCGACCTGCGCCGCCACTGGCGCGCCATCTTCATCGTCGGCCTGAGCAACTCGGCGCTGCCGTTCCTGTTCTTCAGTTACGCCGCGCTGTCGATCAGCGCCGGGCTGTCGTCGATCTTCAACGCCTCGACGCCCTTGTGGGGCGCGGTGATCGCGTGGCTGTGGCTGCGCGACCGGCCGACGGCACCGCGCATCGCGGGGCTGGCGATCGGCTTCGCCGGCGTGCTCGGCCTGGCCTGGGAGAAGGCCTCGTTCAAGCCGGGCGGATCCGGCTGGGCGATCGTCGCCTGCCTGGCGGCCGCGCTGCTCTATGGCCTGTCGGCCAGCTACACGAAGAAGCGCCTGCAGGGCGTGCCGCCGATGGCGGTGGCCGCCGGCAGCCAGCTCTCCGCCGCGCTGGCGCTCGCGCTGCCGGCCGTGCTGTGGTGGCCCGCCGAGCTGCCCTCGGCGCGCGCCTGGACGATGGTCGCGCTGCTCGCCGTGCTGTGCACCGGCCTCGCCTACCTGATGTACTTCCGGCTGATCGCGCACGTCGGCGCCGCCAACGCCATCGCGGTGACCTTCCTGATCCCCGCCTTCGCGGTGTTGTGGGGCTGGCTGTTCCTCGCCGAGCCGCTGACCGGCGCGATGGCGGCCGGTTGCGCGGTCATCCTGCTCGGCACGGCGCTGGCGACCGGTGTGCTGGCACCACGATCGAACGCACCGTGAACCGCGCGGAAGCCGGGCCGAGCGCCGGGCCGCTCCCAAGCCGACCCGCGCCCCCTCGGGGGACCGGCTGCCGTACCCGGCAGACGAGGGGCACGATCGGCGTCAGGCCGTGACGGCTGCCGCCTTGCGCCTGGCGGCGAGGAAGCCGGACACGTGCTCGGCGATGCGCTCGGCCGCGTGGCCGTCCCACAGCTCGGGCGTGCGGCCGCGCTTGCCGCCGTTGAAGATGCAGTCCCACATCGCGCGCGTGGCCGCGGCCTTGTTGCGCCCGACGACCTGGTTGGATCCGACCGCCGTGGTGAGCGTGCGTTCCTGGCCGGCGCCGATGGTCAGGCACGGAATGGACAGCATCGTCGCCTCCTCCTGCACGTTCCACGAGTCGGTGATCACGCAGGTGGCGTTGGACATCAGCTGCACCAGCGACGGGTAGCTCTGCGATGGCAGCGTCGCGATGCGCTCGCTGGCGACAATGGCGTCGAGCTTGAACTTCGCCATCAGCTCGCGCGTGCGCGTGTGCATCGGCCAGACCAGCGGCACGTCGTGCGCGATGGCGCGCAGGATGGTGATCAGTTCGGACAGCACCTGCCGGTCGCCGACGTTGGACAGTGCGTCGAGCACCACCACGCCGTAGCCGTTGCGGTCGGACAGCAGGTTGGCCGGCAGCCCGAGGCGCTCACGCGGATTCGGCACGGCGAGCTTCGTCCGCAGCGCGATCTGCAGCGCATCGGCCAGCGTGTTGCCGACGAAGCGGATGCGCTCGGCGGCAACGCCCTCCTGCGCCAGCTGCTGGTTGGCGGCGGCCTCGGTGGTGTAGAGCACGTCGGAGAGCTGGTCGGCCAGGCGGCGGGTGATGTCGGCTGCGTCGGTGTTGGTGCCGCTGCGCAGGCCGGCACCGACATGCAGCACCGGCAGGCCCTTGCGGCTGGCGACCAGGCCGCAGGACAGCGCGGCATCGCTGCCGTCGAACACGATCACCGCCGCCGGCTGGCAATGGTCGACAACGAACTCGAAGCGCTTCATCAGTTCGGCGGCACGGCCGGCGTAGGTGCCGCCGGCGATGCCGAGGTTGACGAGACGGCCGGCCACGTCGAGGCCGGCGAACATGTCTCGGTGGCGCTCGAAGGCGCTGTTCGCGTAGCAGCGCACCAGCAGCGTCACCGGCAGTTCGGGCCGCGCCGCCATTGCATGCATCAGCGCCGCCGCCTTGACGTGCTCGCCCTGCCCGCCGACCACGCACAGCAGCGGCCGCACGTCGACGCCCTGACGCAACGGCGGCAGCGTCGGCCGCTGTTCGTCGGAGACCGGTTCGATGTCGAGGTCGATCTCCAGGTCGACGGAGGCCGGCGCCGGAGTCGCCGTTTCGTTCGCCCGGGCGGGCTTCTTCGGCGCTGGCGCGGCAGGCGCGGCAGGCGCGGCAGGCTCGACCGTCTCCTTCAGCACCGGCAGCGCGGGCAGCGGCGGCGGGGGTGGCGTGCTGTCGCCGATCTCGGCACGCAGGTCGCGCGCGGTCTCGGCCACGGCGGCGAGGTCGATCGCTGTCGTCGCAGTGAGGAAGCGCGACAGCATCAAGCGGTTGCACAGCAGGTTGATGCGGCGCGGGATGCCGCCGGTCCAGCGGTGGATCTCCTCGAAGGCGCCGGGCTCGAAGCTCGGGGCGCCGGACCAGCCCACCTTGCCCAGCCGGTGGCGGATGTAGGCGCCCGTCTCGTTGAGCGCCAGCGGCCCGAGGTGGCACTGCACGCCGATGCGCTGGCGCAGCGCGATCAGGTCTCCGGAGGCGACCAGATCGCGCAGTTCCGGCTGGCCGACCAGGCAGATCTTCAGCGGCACGCGCGTCGGCGAGTGGCCGCGATCGAGCTCCACGAGGCGGTCGAAGGCGCTGCGCTCCAGGTTCTGCGCCTCGTCGACGATCAGCACCGCGCGTCGGCCCTGCTTCGCCTGCGCCAGCAGGAAGGTCTGCAGCGCCTCGAGCAGGCCTTCGGGCGTCTTCGACTCGGCCGGCGCACCGAAGGACAGCAGCACCGAACGCAGCAGTTCGGTGTCGTCGAGTTGCGTCGTCAGCACCTGGCCCACCACCAGGCTGGCCGGATCGATCTCGGCCAGCAGCGTGCGCACCAGCGTCGTCTTGCCGGCGCCGATCTCGCCGCTGACGACGACGAAACCGCTCGGCTCGTTCAGCCCGCGGCGCAGCGCTGCCAGGGCGTCATGGTGGCCCTGGCTGTCGAAATAGAAGCTCGGGTCGGGGCTGAGCTGGAAGGGCGGCCCGCTGATCCCGAAGTGGGTTTCATACATCCGTCGAGTATGCCCCGGGGCCCCGCGCGTCCCGATCCCCCGAACTCAGCCGGACACGGCAAATGCCCGCACCGCGGTGACTTTGAAGCCCGGAATCTTGCCGAACGGATCCAGCGCCGAGCCGGTCAGGCGGTTGGCGGCCGCCTCCCAATAGGCGAAGGGCACGAACAGGTGGCCCGGGTTGACGGCGCTGGTGACGTCGGCCACACCCTCGATCGCACCGTGGTGCGACTCGACACGCAATGCCCCGCCGTGCGCGACGCCGATCTGTTTCGCGTCGTCCGGATGGATGCTGACCGTCGCCACCGGTGCGAGTGCATCCAGCACATTCGAATGCCGGGTCATCGCACCGGTGTGCCAGTGCTCCAGCACACGGCCGGTGGAGATGACGAACGGGAAATCGCTGTCCGCCTGCTCAGGGCCGGCAGCGAAGCGCGCCGGCACCAGCGTGGCGCGGCCGTCGGGTGTCGGGAAGCTGTCGATGAAGACCACCGCGTGGCCCGGTTCGTCTTCGCGCTCGGCGGGCGTGACCACCGCATCCTCGCGCACCAGGCGGCTCCAGGGCACGCCGGCCAGTGGCTCCATCACCGTGCGCATCTCTTCGTAGACACGGGCGGCCGGCGCCTCGGCGGCGGCATGGCCGTCACCGTCCCCGCCCTGCCAGTAGGCCCACGGCAGGCCGAGGCGGCGGCCGATCTGCTCGATCGCCCACAGGTCCTGGCGTGCCTGGCCGGGCGGGTTCAGTGCCGGGCGGCCGATCTGGATCAGGCGGTCGGTGTTGGTCACGCTGCCCCACTTCTCGGCGAAGGCCGAGGCCGGCAGCACCACGTCGGCGAGGATCGCCGTCTCGGTGGCGAAGATGTCCTGCACGACCAGGTGCTCGAGCCTGGCCATCGCGGCGCGCGCATGGTCGAGGTCGGGGTCGCTCATCGCCGGGTTCTCGCCCTCGACGTACATGCCGGTGATGCGGCCGGCCGCCGCCTCCTTGATGATCTCGACCACCGTCAGGCCCGGCTGCTGGCCGAGCGAGCTGCCCCACAGCGCCTCGAACTGCGCGTGCACGTCGTCGCGAACGACGCGCTGGTAGTTCGGGTACATCATCGGGATCAGACCAGCGTCGCTCGCGCCCTGCACGTTGTTCTGACCGCGCAGGGGGTGCAGTCCGGTGCCGGGGCGGCCGATCTGGCCCGTGAGCAGCGACAGCGCGATCAGGCAGCGTGCGTTGTCGGTGCCGTGCACGTGCTGGCTGACACCCATGCCCCACAGGATCATCGAGCCCTTCGAGGTCGCGAAGGCCCTTGCCACTTCGCGGATCGTGTCGGCGGGAATGCCGCAGATCTCGGCCATGCGCTCGGGAGTGGCCTCGGCGACGGCGGCCTTGACCGCCTCATAGCCGTTGACACGGGCAGCGACGAAGGCCTCGTCGACCAGCCCTTCGGCGACGATCACGTGCAGCAGGCCGGTGAGCAGCGCGACGTCGGTGTCGGGCCGGAAGGCCAGGTGCCAGGTCGCGAAGCGGGCCATCGGCGTGGCGCGCGGGTCGGCCAGGATCAGCCGCGCGCCGCGCTGCACTGCGTTCTTCATCCAGCTCGCCGCCACCGGGTGATTGGAGGCCGGGTTGGCGCCGATCAACAGGATCACGTCGGCCTGCGCGACGTCTTCCACCGGGTTGGACACCGCGCCCGAGCCCAGCCCCTCGAGCAGCGCCGCCACCGAGCTGGCATGACACAGCCGCGTGCAATGGTCGACGTTGTGGGTGCGCATGCCGGTGCGCACCAGCTTCTGGAACAGGTAGGCCTCTTCGTTGCTGCCCTTGGCCGAGCCGAAGCCGGCCAGGCGGCTCGGCGAGCCGGCCGGCGTGGTGTCGCGGATGCGCGCAAGGCCACCGGCGGCGAGGTCCAGCGCCTCGTCCCAGCTTGCCTCGCGGAACAGCGCGGCCAGCGGCAGCTCGCCGCGCTTGAAGCGCTCGATATCGGCCGGGTCCTTGGCCACACCCTCGCGGCGCACCAGCGGCACGGTGAGGCGGCGCTCGTTGTGAACGTAGTCGAAGCCGAAGCGGCCCTTGACGCACAGCCGACCATGGTTGGCCGGGCCGTCGCGGCCGGTGACGTAGTGGACCTTCTCGGCGCCCTTCGCATCGCGGCCGACGTGCAGCGTCAGCTGGCAGCCGACGCCGCAATACGGGCACACCGAGTCGATCTCGCGCTCGATCTTGGCGAGGCCGGCGCCGCGCGCCGGCATCAGCGCGCCGGTCGGGCAGGCCTGCACACATTCACCGCAGGCCACACAGCTCGACGAACCGACGGCGTCGTCCTGGTCGAACACGATCTTCGCGTGCGCGCCTCGGTGCGACAGCCCGAGCACGTCATTGACCTGGATGTCGCGGCAGGCACGGATGCAGCGGGTGCACTGGATGCAGGCGTCGAGGTTGACCTCGAAGGCCGGGTGCGAGGCGTCGGCGGCGACCTTCTCGCGCCCGGGCAGGCGGCCACGCGGTGCCTTCCATTGGTCGGCCCAGAACAGCAGCTCGGACTCGTGCGTGTGCTGCGCGCTCGCCTGCCCAGCGTCACTGACCAGCAACTCGAGCACCATCGTCTGCGCGGCCACTGCACGCGGGCTGGCACTGTCCACCGTCATGCCGGCGCTGGGCGCGCGGCAGCACGAGGGGGCCAGCGTGCGCTCGCCCTTCACTTCCACCACGCACGCGCGGCAGTTGCCGGCCGGCTCGAGGCCGTCCTTCGCGCACAGGTGCGGAATGCGCACGCCGCTGCGCTTGGCGACCTGCAGGATGGTCTCGCCCGGCGCTGCGGCGGCGGGCTTGCCGTTGAGGCTGAATTCGATCAGTTCGACCGGCTTGTTCATGACAACCCCAGCTCGTGCGGGAAGTAGCGGACCACGCAGTCCACCGGATTGGGCGCGGCCTGACCGAGGCCGCAGATCGAGGCGTCACGCATCACCTGCGACAGCTCGGCAAGCAGCGCCGTGTCCCAGCGGTCGCCCTCGATCAGCGTGCGCGCCTTCGCCGTGCCGGCGCGGCAGGGCGTGCACTGGCCGCAGGACTCGTCCTCGAAGAAGCGCATCAGGTTGCGCGCGGCATCGACGGCGCGGTCGACATGCGTCGCGCTCTTCGTCAGCACCATCACCGCCGCCGAGCCGATGAAGCAGCCGTGCGGCTGCAGCGTGTCGAAGTCCAGCGGGATGTCGGCCATCGAAGCCGGCAGGATGCCGCCCGAGGCACCTCCGGGCAGGTAGCCGTACAGCTCATGGCCCACCGGAAGACCGCCGCAGTACTCGTCGACCAGCTCGCGCAGCGTGATGCCCGCCGGCGCCAGCTTGACGCCCGGCTCGCGCACGCGGCCGGAGACCGAGAAGGAACGCAGGCCATGGCGGCCGTGGCGGCCATTGGCGGCGAACCACTGCGGGCCGCGCTCGACGATGTCGCGCACCCAGAACAGCGTCTCGAAGTTGTGCTCCAGCGTCGGCCTGCCGAACAGGCCGACCTGCGCCACGTAGGGCGGCCGCAGCCGCGGCATGCCGCGCTTGCCCTCGATCGACTCGATCATCGCGGACTCCTCGCCGCAGATGTAGGCGCCGGCGCCGCGGCGCAGTTCGATCTCGGGCAGGCTCGGCACCGGCGGCTTCGCACGCAGCGCCGCGAGTTCACGCGCGAGCAGCGCACGGCAGCCGTGGTACTCGTCGCGCAGATAGATGTATACCTTGTCGATGCCGACCGCCCAGGCTGCTACAGCCAGGCCTTCGAGGAAGCGGTGCGGGTCGCGCTCGAGGTAGTGGCGGTCCTTGAACGTGCCGGGCTCGCCCTCGTCGATGTTCACCGCCATCAACCGCGGCGCGGCTTCGGCGCGCACGATGCGCCACTTGCGGCCGGCCGGGAAACCGGCGCCGCCGAGGCCGCGCAGACCGGAGTCCTCCATCGCCTTGATCACCGACTCGACGTCGCGCACGCCCGCGTGGCAGTCGCGCAGCAGCGTGTAGCCGCCCTGCGCCAGGTAGCCGGCCTTGTCGACGGCGGCGGGAACATCGTCATCCCGGCGGTCGGCCTTGACCAGCGCCTGCACCGTTGCCGCATCGGCCTTCGGCACCGCGCGCTGGTGCACCACCGCCACCGGCGCCTGCTCACAGCGGCCGACGCAAGGCGCCTCGATCACACGGACTTCGGCGCCGAGCAGTGCCGGCAGCTTCGCCAGCAGCGCATCGGCACCCGCCAGTTCGCACGACAGGCCGTTGCACACGCGCACGGTCAGCTTCGGCGGCGCCTCGTAGCGGCCGTCGGCGCCCTCGCGCACCACGTCGAAGTGGTGGTAGAAGCTCGCCACCTCGAACACCTCGACCTGCGCCAGCTTCAGCAGTTGCGCGAGCGCGGCCATGTGACCGGTGCGCAGCTGGCCGAAGCGGTCGTTGAGCGCATGCAGGTGCTCGATCAGCAGGTCGCGGCGCAGCGGCAGCGTGCCGAGGGTCTCGCGCACCTCGTCCAGCGTCGCGGAATCCGCCGTGCGGCCCTGGCGGCGCGCCTGCTTGCGGCGCGGCAACTGATCGCTGACGGACTGCAGCGAGATCGCGGTGGTGTTCATGGCCCGGCAGCGTACGGTCGAGGTGCGGGCACAATATGTTCTTCATTTCCTATATGGACATCACCCTGCGCCCCCAGTGGGACGTCGGCCCGCCCGGCGGCCCGCACATCGACAGCACGGCCCTGCTCGCGCTGCTGGCCGGCGTGCAGGAGACCGGTTCGCTGGCACAGGCGGCGCGCGGCGTCGGCCAGTCCTACCGGCACGCCTGGGGGCTGGTCAAGCATGCCGAGGCGCTGTTCGGCGCGCCACTGATCGAATCTGGACGAGGGCGCGGCTCGGTGCTCACCGAGCTGGCGCACAAGCTGATCTGGGCCGACCGGCGCATCGCCGCGCGGCTGTCACCGCTGCTGGAGTCGCTCGCTTCCGAGCTGGAGCGCGACCTCGATCGCAGCCTGGTGCCGGCCCGCGCCGCGGTGCGCATCGACGCCAGCCACGGCTTCGCGGTGGCGCGGCTGATGGAGCTGATGCACGCCGCCGAGTTGCCGGTGGAGCTACGCTACCGCAACAGCCTGGAGTCGGTGGCGGCCCTGGCGCGAGGCGACTGCGACCTCGCCGGACTGCACGTGCCGATCGGCGAGTTCGAGGGCCGCACGCTGCGCCGCTACCTGCGCTGGCTGCGCGCCGACACCCATTGCCTGGTGCATGTGGCGGTGCGCACGCAGGGCCTGTTCGTCGCGCGCGACAACCCGAAGAAGCTGCGCGGTGTGGCCGACCTGCGCCGGCCCGAGCTGCGCTTCGTCAACCGGCCACAGGGCTCCGGTACGCGCGTGCTGACCGAACTGCTGCTCGAACGCGAAGGCATTCCGCCGGCCGCAGTGCGCGGCTACGCCGACACCGAGCTGACCCACGCCGCCGTGGCGGCCTACATCGCCAGCGGCATGGCCGACGTGGGCATCGGCGTGCAGACGGCGGCGCAGCGCTTCGGGCTGCACTTCATCCCGTTGCTGCGCGAGCGCTACTTCTTCGCGCTGCGCATCGCCAGCCTGGAGCAGGCCCACGTCAAGGCAGTGATCGAGATGCTCCAGTCGCCGACATCACGCGCAGCGATCGCAGCAATCCCCGGCTATCACGCGGCAGAGACCGGCAAGGTGCAGCGCCTCGCCGAGGCGTTCGCGGCCGGCACGCCCTGAGGGCGCGCGAGTCAGCGAGCGAGCCGGCTAGCGTGCGGCCTGCAGAGCGCCGGCATGCCTGGGGCCGGAGGGGATGGAACGCAGGGTGAAGGGCTGGGGTGAATCGTTGAGGTAGTTGGCGTCGAGCACGGAGGACAGGCCGATCAGTGCCTGCAAGGTGGCGTTGGGCCAGAAGTTGGGGCTGGCGACGTTGTCGGCGCCGGAGAAGTTGGTGGCGGTGCTGGT
>NZ_CALRZC010000128.1:0-23384 GCF_943372545.1 Variovorax sp. YR752
AGGAGGCGGGTGTCCAGAATCAAGTACGCGGCATTGGCCGATTCCCTGGGGTGCTTCTTCAGCTGGAAGGTGCATCCAGGCACCATACCCCGCAGGTTGCCGCTGGCCTGGGCCCGGGCGCCGTGGGTGCGCAGTGCCTGCATGCGCAGAAGGGAGAGCAAGCGGCCTTCGCCGTGGGGATCGGTGCCTGCATCAGCCCCCGCATTGGGCTGGGCGTAGTGGCTGCCCCCGGCTTCGGATGCATGCCACTGGTAGACCTCACCCTCGGCCTGCCCGGTGGGGCGTGGGTCAGTTCGAGAAATACTCAGGTCAGCCCTTGGCCGGGTGTAGTCGTAGTCCCGGGTCGCGTACTTCCCACTCGTGAGTTGATGGGCAGGCACGAAGCTGTGGATGTACTCGGCATCGATCTTCCAGCCGGGGGCGTGGTACTCAACCTGCTGGTACAGCGCGTCGCCAGCCGCATAGGCGCCCATGGCATCCGAGAGCACCAAACGGTGTTTTCCGTCCGAATGCTCGAAGTGGTAGCTGATGCCCCATTCCTGGCACAGGCGGACAAAGAACGCGAAGTCGCTCTCGTTGAACTGGGTCTGGTAGTCGCGCAGCGGGTAGTGCTCGATCAGGCGCTTGTCGACAGGGAAGGCGTAGCTCGAGAGCAGTGCGTCCAGGATCTGAACGACGCTGAGGTTCTGGAAGATCCTGCAGTCGGTGCGCAGGGTGGCCAGATGCAGCCAGGGGCGAAGGGTGAGCTTGTACTGGACGTGGCGGCCTTCTTCGCCCCACAGGGCCGCATCGGTGATCAGTGCGTTGATCTGGCGAGGGGGAGAACCATCGAGTTCGATCTCGCAGCTGATCTCGCGGCCGATGAAAGCATCGAGGTCGAAGTCAGCGCCAGAAGAGACGCCGGACAGACCCAGCACATCCGGGGTCTTGAGGAACAGCTCGTAGGCAAAGAGGCCGTTCAGCCCCTCATGCCCTGACAGCCGCACAGGCTCCAGCGCGGGGCGACCAAGAACAACAGGGATCGCGGCAGAAGAAACAGACAGCGTGCGCGGCATCGACGACTTCCTTGGGAGGAAAACAGGTCGCGCAGTTTGCGAGCCGCATCGCGATCACACTGATAACAATGGTCATTCCAGCCAACCCCACGTCTTGCGCAATCAACGCGGATGCGCAATAGGTGACGGACTTGGCATTTGATCTTTCTCCCGGCGAGACAAGCCGCTAGTCCATTCGCGCTAGACCGTCTTGCGAATAGGCGAGGTGAACACCCGCTCCTAGACTTTCCCTCGAGGCCTGAACGGCGCGCACTCCCGCGGCGTCGAGCGTTCGCGGCAGCGAGTGCATGGGTCGAGGGGGTTCAATGGCGTGGTTTTCGAGTTGGGGATGTACGCATCCGGCGCGTCGCCGTGCCGGTCTCGCCGGTGCGGTCGGCCTGGTGGGTGTCTTGCTACTGGGCCCCGGTGGTCCTTCAGCCCTGGCGCAACGACTCGCGCCAGCACCACCTGCGGCGCCCGCTGCTTCAGCGGGCGGCCCGAATGCCGAGGCTGCGGCCGACCGGATGGCGCAGGCGCGCCTGGCCGACACCGACACGCTGCTGGCGCTGACCAGCGAAGGCGCGGTGCTCTACGGGCAGGACGCGGTCAAGCTCTCGGGCTATCAGTACTGCAGCCAGGCGGTCGCATTGGCCGAGGCGGGTGAGTTCCGCCAGAGCGTGCGCGCCGCGAGCAAGGCGCTGCACCTGGCCAACGCCACCAGCGACCCGAACCTGCGCGCCGTGGCCAACCGCGACCTGGCGATCGTCTACAGCTACTCGGGCCAGCTCGAAAAGGCCGAGGAGTTCGCACGCGAAGCGCTGCGCCACACCGCGCGTGACCCGAAGCTGGTGGTCGGCCCGGTGCAGAAAGTGATCGGCGACGTGCGCACGCGGCGCGGCGATTTCGCCGGCGCGGTGCTCAGCTACGACGAGGCACTGGCCAACAGCTCGCCGCGTTATGCGCCGCTGGTGCAGGCTTCGCTCGTCAACGCCCTCATCGAATCGGGTGACGCAGCGCGCGCGCGCCAGGTGCTCGGCGGCATGGCCGAGCCGCGCGAAGCGCCGCTGGCCGCGCAGCTCGAACGCACGCGCGCCCGCTTGCTGCTGGCTGAGAACAAGCCGGCCGAGGCGCGCGACAAGTACCGCGCGCTCACCACGCGCCAGGTCGGCACCGACACCGCCTACTACCGGCTCTGGGCCTGGGACGGCGTGGCGCGCAGCGAACTCGCGCTGGGCCAGAAGCAGGCCGCGGCCGATGCTGCGGGCCGCGCGCTCGCCGACGTCGACCAGGTGCGCGCGCGCTTTCGCAGCGAAGAAGTGAAGATGGGCCTGTTCTCCGACCTGCAGTCGGTGTTCGAGCGCGGCGTGGCGGTGTACAGCGAAGCGGGCGATCCGACGCGGGCCTTCGAGGTGAGCGAGCACAGCCGCTCGCGTGCGCTGCTCGATGCGGTGCGCGGCCGCGCGAAGCTCAGCGAGTCGTCGGCCGGCATGGTCGGCGTGGCCGCGCTGCAGCGCACGCTGGCGCCCGACGAGCGCGTGGTGCAGTTCCACGCGCTGCCCGACCGCCTGATGGTCTGGGTCGTGGGGCCGGACAGCATCACCGAGAAGCGTATCGGCGTGAAGCGCGAGGAACTCACCGAACTCGTCGAGACCTTCCGCAATTCGATCGTGCGTGGCCGCCGCGCCGCCATCACCAACGCCGACAAGCTGGGTGCTGCACTGCTTGGCCCGCTGGGCCTGGTGTCGGGGCAGCGCGTGGTGGTGGTGCCGCACGGGCCGCTGCACTACCTGCCGTTCCAGGCGCTGCGCCTGGACGGCCGCTACCTCATCGAGACGCACCCGGTGTCGGTGGCGCCGTCGATCAGCATCGCGGTGCAGCTGGCGCAGCGCACGCCGCGCGTGAATGCGTCGCTCACGGCCTTCGGCAATCCGCGCATCGAAGACAAGTACGACCTGCCCGGCGCCGAGACCGAGGTGAAGCAGCTCGCGCAGCTGTTCCCGCGAAACACCGTGTTCATGGGCGCCGCCGCCACCAAGACGCAGTTCCGCGACGTGGCCTCGCGCTCGCCGCTGATGCACGTGGCGGCGCACGCCGAGGCCGACGAGGTCGATCCGCTGTACTCGCGCATCCTGCTGGCCAACGAGGGCGGCAAGCAGAACTTTCTCGAAGCGCACGAGATCCTCGCGATGCCGATGGAAGGCACGGCGCTGGTCACGCTCTCGGCCTGCGAGTCGGGCCTGGGGCGCATCGCGCAGGGCGACGAGGTGCTGGGCTTCACGCGCTCGTTCCTCTCGGCCGGCAGCTCCAGCCTCATCGCCTCGCTGTGGCCTGTGTCGGACGACGCCACCGCCGTGCTCATGGGCACGCTCTACGGCGAACTCGCCAAGGGCCGCGACATCCAGAAGGCCATGCAGGCCGGACAGCTGGCCGTGCTGAAGGACCCCAAGATGTCTCACCCCTTCTTCTGGGCGCCGTTCAACCTGATCGGCAACTGGCGCCTCACGGTGGGAGGCTGACTATGCCTTCGCCACGCCCCCTCTTGCAAAGAAGCACTGCCATGGCCCCTGCGATCCGCCTTCGTCCACGGCCGACGCCGGTCGCTCTCGCCGCCATGGCGCTCGTCGGTGCCACGTTGTGGATCGCCATGCCCCGCGCCCATGCGCAGGAAGCCACCACGCTGCTCCCCACCAAGGACCCGTGCGGCAGCTGCGACCGCCCCGTCGCACAGGCGCCCGGCGCCGTCGCCCCGCAAACCCTGCCCGCGCCGCCCCGGCCCGCCGCGGGCGCGGGCAGCTTCAAGCTCACCGACCTGCGCCTGAACGGCGTGAAGGCGCTGAGCAACGACGAGCTGCAGACCATCACCGCGCCCTACATCGGCCGCGACGTCACGCTCGGCGACCTCGAAGGGCTCGCGCAGGCGATCACCACGCGCTACAAGGAGCGCGGCTACTTCCTCGCGCAGGCCGTCGTGCCGGTGCAGACCGTGCGCGACGGCGTCGTCGAGATCAGCATCATCGAAGGCCGGCTCGGCAAGGTCGAGGTGCTGGTGGCGCCCGAAGCGCCGATCAGCGAGGCGCGCGTGCGCGGCTTCCTGGCGGCGCTGCAGCCGGGCGAGGCCGTGAACGCACCGGCTTACGAGCGCGCGATGCTGCTGCTGTCGGACCAGCCCGGCCTCAAGGTGTCGTCGAGCCTGCAGGAAGGCGCGCAGGCGGGCACCACCGATCTGTCGGTCGAGGTCGAGGCCGGCTCGCGCTGGGCCTTCTCGGCCGAGGCCGACAACCACGGCACCAAGGAGGCGGGGCGCTACCGCGTGGGCGGCACGGCGCGCTGGCTCAGCCCCTTCGGCATCGGCGACAACCTCGATGCGCGCGTGCTGCTGTCCAACAGCAACGCGCTGCAGTACGGCCGCGTGTCCTACGAGGCGCCGCTGGGCACCAGCGGCCTGCGCGGCGGCATCGGCATCTCGCGCGTGAGCTACGACCTGGGCGGCCAGTTCGTCGACCTCGACGCGCGCGGCCGTGCCGACGTGCTCGACGTGTCGCTCAACTACCCGCTGATCCGCCAGCGCCAGCAGAACCTGTTCCTGCGCCTCACGGCCGACGTGAAAGATCTCACCGACGAGCTGCGCGGCGTCGACTTCACAGCAAAGAAGCGCGTGCAGGGCTTCGGCATCGGCTGGGCCTGGGAGCGGCGCGACGAGGTGCTGGGCGGCGGCTATTGGGCCAGCTCGGGCACGCTGTACCACGGCGACCTGTCGATCCGCGATCCGCAGAGTTTCCAGTCCGACCAGCAGTTCGGCGGACGCCACACCGAAGGCGGCTTCACCAAGCTGAGCTTCCAGGTATCGCGCCTGCAGGCCATCGTGCCGCGCCATTCGCTGTACTTCTCGGTCGGCGGCCAGTGGGCCAGCAAGAACCTCGACGCGTCTGAAAAGCTCGCGCTCGGCGGCGCACGCGCGGTGCGCGCCTACCCCTCGGGCGAACTGCTGGTGGACCAGGGCCTGATCGGCACCTTCGAATACCGCTGGGCCGCCACCGACGAGGTCACGCCCTACCTGTTCTACGACGCGGCACGCGGAAAGATCGCGCGCCATCCCTCGCCCTTCGACGGCGAGAACTCCCACAGCCTGCGCGGCTACGGCATCGGCCTGAGCTGGTCGCGCCCGGGCAACTTCTCGATCAACGCCACACTCGCCTGGCGCGCCGGCACACCGCCCGCGCAGACCGACGGCGGCGGGCGAAATCCGCGGCTGTACGTGCAGCTGCAAAAGGCGTTCTGACCATGAAGCCACGCAACTTCCAACCCCGGCTGACGCTGCGCCCGCTGGCGCTCGCTATCGCCTGCATGGGCCTGGCGCCGGCGCTGGCCCAGACCATCCTGCCGAGCTTCGGACCGGGCGGCTACACCACGCAGGGCAGCGTGGGCGTGGCGGGTTCGACCACCGCATCGCCGCTGGGCGGACAGGCGCTGGCGATCTCGCAGGCGTCGCTGCGCGCGATCATCAACTGGAACGCCTTCTCCATCGGTGCCAAGGACGCGGTCAACATCAACCAGTCGATGGGGGCGTCCAGCATCCTGCTCAACCGCGTGATGGGCAACGAGCTCTCGACCATCGCCGGCCAGCTCACGGCCAACGGGCGCGTGTTCCTCGTCAACCCGAACGGCGTGGTATTCAGCCAGGGCGCACAGGTCAATGTGGGCGGCCTGGTGGCCTCCACGCTGGCCTTGAGCACCCTCGACAACGCCTTCCTCGAAGGCAGCACCCAGCTCACTTTCGAACGGCCCGACGGCAATACCAAGGCCGTGAGCAACGCCGGCGTGCTCACCGCCGTCGGCGGCCCCGTGGTGCTGATGGGCGCGGAAGTGACCAACACCGGAAGCATCACCGCCAACCGCGGCACCGTCGCGCTGGCCTCGGGCCGCAAGATCAGTTTCGACCTGGGCAACGACGGGCTCACCAACCTCGTGGTCGCGGCCGATGCCATGGCCACGAGTGCCAAGGTGGTCAACGCCGCGGGCGCCACCTTGCAGGCCGACGGCGGGCGCGTGATGCTCGTCGGCAGCTCCAACACGGCGGGCGAGCTGGTGGTGAACCAGTCGGGCACGGTGCGCGCGCGCACGCTGGAGAACGTCAACGGCGAGATCGTGCTCGGCGCGGGCCGCGACAACCGCATCGAGATGAACGGCGGCCTGCTCGATGCCACCGGCGCAGGCGCGGGCCAGCGCGGCGGCAACATCCGCATCGCGGCCGGCCAGGTGCGCATCGAAGGCACCGGCGGCGGCGACCAGCGCGCGGTGATCGATGCCAGCGGCCAGGCCGGCGGCGGCAACGTGTCGGTGCATGGCTACGACGTGGCGCTGTCGTCCACGTCGGTGCTGCGCGCCGACGCCACCACGGGCGGCGCGGGCGGCACCATCACCACGGCCAGCGCCAAGGGCCAGGCCCTGGTGGGCGAGGCCGACGCGGCGCCCGAGCGTGAGTCGCGGCTGCAGGCCTACGGCGAGATGACCGCGCGCGGCGCGGGCGCCGGCAAGGGCGGCGCGATCTCGAACGAGGCCGACGCGGTGCGCGTGCAGACCGTACGCGTCGATGCGGGCGGCGGCGCGCAAGGCGGCGCCAACGGCAGCTGGACGGTGAGCGCGAAGCAGTCGGACCTCGGCATCGTCGAGGCCGTCAACGTGCCGGTGTACGGCAGCAAATTGCCGGCCTTCACCGGTGGCTCTGTGAGCGCCGGCAGCGTCGGCGACACGCTGGGCCGCGGCACCGACGTGACGCTGGCGAGCGGGCGCACCGGCCTCGGCGCGGGTGTGACCTTTGCGCCCGGTGTGCAGGTCATCAAGAGCGAAGGCGGCACGGCGCGGCTGCGCGTCGATTCGGCCGGCGGCATCGTGATGAACGAGGGCTCGGCCATCACATCGCAGCAAGGCGCGCTGCACGTCGACTTCAACGCCGATTCCACCGGCCTCGTCGCCACCAACGCGAAGAACATCAACAACGCCAGCGGCAACCCGTCCGCCGAGAGCGACTACGCCGGCGCGATCGTGCTGACCGGCGCGACCATCGCGGCCAACGGCGGCGACGTGCGTTTCTTCGGGCAGGGCGACGCGCAGAACGGCCGCGCCATCGGCGGCATCGTCCCGCTCGGCGGCGACACCGGCGCCTACGTGTGGCGCGACGGCGTGACGCTGACGGGCAGCAAGGTCACGACCGGCGGGGACGGCCGCGTGACGATGCGCGGCCAGGGCCGCACCTGGATCGACGATCAGGACAACAGCGACTTTGTCTTTCGCGGCAGCAACGGCGTGTCGATCACGGGCGGCACGGTCGAAGCCGGCGCCGGCGGCCTGCAGCTCGACGGCCTCGCGGGCTACGGGCGCAGCGGCGTGGCCATCGGCAGCGGCGCGGTGCTGAAGTCCGTGGGCGACATCGGCATCCTGGGCCAGGGGCCGACCTGGACGTCCAACATCGGCGGGGCCGCGGTGAGCGCCAGCACGGCGGTCGTCATCGACGACGCCACCGTGGCGAGCGAGCGCAACGTGCGCATCGAAGGCCAGGGCGCCAACCTCGACGGCCTGCGCACCGACACGGGCTTTGCGGCGGGGAACATGTCCGCCGGCGGCGGCAACGGCGTCGCCATCCGGGGCGAGGTCTCGGCCGGCGCGGGCGGGCGCATCGACGTGATCGGCCACGCGGGCAGCGAAGGCTTCAGCGCCACGCTCGGCAGCCCCGACATCATCATCACGCCCTCGACCACGCCCACCTACGGCGTGGCCGTCACGGTCGACGCCGAACGGCCGACGGCGCTGCGCACCGACGGCGGCACCATCGCCATCGATGCCCAGGGCACCGACATCTCGATGCGCCTGGTCACCTCCTTCTCCGGCGTGGGCACCAACGTCGGCACGCTGGCCTCGGTGGCCAGCGACAGCGGCAAGGGCGGCAGCATCTCGGTGCAAGGACGCAACGTGCTGATCGATGGCGCCACGAATTTCGACGGCTCGCCCGCGGTGGCGCGCCTCGATGCCAGCGGTGCGACCGGCGGCGGCAGCATCGACATCGCGGCCAGCAACGCCATCGCCATCGGAAAGAACACCAGCCTCGAAGCCAATGTCGGTGCGGGCACGGGCAACGGCGGCAGCGTGAAGGTGGTGGCGACCGAGACGCTGCGCGCCTACGGCCAGCTGTCGGCGCGCGGCGGCACGGCCGGCGGCAACGGCGGACGCATCGAAACCTCGGCCGGGCGCTTCGACCTGCGCGGTGCACGCGTCGATGCCTCCGCGACTGTGGGTACGGCGGGCCAGTGGTTCATCGACCCCTTCGACCTCACCATCAGCCACGGCACGACCGGCGGCACGCTGCCCACCAATCCGTACGACGCGCTCGCCAACTCCACCATCGAGGACGGCGACATCAACACCGCGCTCAACGGCGGCACCAGCGTGCGGATTTCCACGGGCACCGGCACGGGCGGCAGCGGCGTCATCACGCTCGAACCCGATGTAGACATCAACTACACCGGCTCGAAGGGGCCGCTCACGCTCCAGTTGGACGCCGCCAGCGGCATCCAGACGCGAACCACGGGCACCACCATCCGCGCGACCGGCGGCGACGACCTGAACGTGGTGCTGAACGCCGGCGTCAACCCCGACGGCACGCCGTCGGGCAACAGCGGCTTCATCGACTTCGGGGGCAACATCCTCACGCAGGGCGGCAGCGTGACGATGAACGCGGTGGGCACGGGCACGCCGGGCAGCGGCTTCATCCGGCTGAACGGCGGGCAGGTCATCACCGACGGCGGCAACGTGTCGCTGCTCAGCGGCCAGCCCGGCGCGCCCACCGGCACCGTGATCCTCACGCAGGACGTGCAGGTCGACACGCGCGTCGGCCAGAGCGACGCGGGCGCGGGCGGCAACGTGCGCATCGAAGGCGGCGACGTGCTGCTGCAGGGCGCGCGCATCGCCAGCGCCACCGGCAACGTCGACATCCGCGGCACCTCGACCACGTGGGACAGCGGCGTGGTCATCACCAGCGGCCAGATCGGGCCGAGCACCATAAGCACCACCAGCGGCGACGTCACGGTGCAGGGCGTGGCGCGGCGCCAGGCCTCGTCGACCTTCGCGGCGGCGCACGGCGTGCTCATCAACGGCGGCAGCAGCATCACCACCGGCAGCGGCGACATCACGCTGCGCGGCTACAACTTCAACAACGACCCCTCGGCGCCGGCCGCCACCGAAGACAGCGGCGTGCGGCTGGAAGACGGCGCGCAGCTTGTCACCACGGGCGGCGGCAACATCGAGGTCACGGGCCGGTCGCAGAACGGCGGGCGCGGCGTCGTGCTGCAGGCCGGCGGTGCGCCGACCGCACCGGGCGCGCTGCCCGGCATCCGCAGCAGCGGCAATGTGCTGCTGCGCGCGAGCAACGATGGCAGCGGCGACTCGATCGTGATCGAAGCGCCGGTCGTCGCGGCCGGCACCATCGACCTGCGCCCGGGCGGGGTCGATGTGAACATGACCACATCGGACGACACGGCCACGCCCATCGTGCTGGGTGGCGCGACGGTCAACGGCTTCTCGGTGTCGGGTGCGGAATTCGCGCAGCTGTCGGCGCCGACCATCGTCGCGGGCAGCACCACGCATGCCGCGAACATCACGGTGGCGGGCGCACTCTCGACCCCGGGCGCGCTCACCTTGCAGAACGAAGGCGGTGGCGGCGGCATTGCGCTCAACGCGCCGGTCTCAGCCGCGACGCTGGGTCTGCTGTCGGGCGGCAACGTGAGCCAGTCGGGTGCGGGTGCGATCACGGCGGGCACGCTGCTCGCGCGCTCGCGCAACGGCAGCGTCGACTTGCGCAACCCGGCCAACGACGTGGCCACGGTCGGCGGCGGCGCAGCCGGCGGCTTTGCCTACGTGGACGCCAACGCGGTCACGATCGGGCCGGTGTCGGTCACGGGCTTCGACGCGGCGGGCAACCTGCCGCAGGTCACGTCGGCCGATTCGATGGCTGCGAACACCGTGTTCGTGCGCACGCTGAGCGGCGACCTCACGCTCGGTGCGCCGGTCAGCAGCACCAGCGGCACCGACCTCGTGGCGGCGGCGCGCTTCCAGAATCCGGGCGGCTACGGCATCTCGGGCGCGCTGTGGCGCGTGTGGGCCGACACCTGGGTCGGTGAAACGCGCGGCGGCCTGGCCGGCTCGGGCCCGTTGCCGAACTTCTATCACTGCGCCTACCTGGGCCTGTGCACCGTGACCGTGACGCCGGGCGACAACCACTTCATCTATGCGCAGCAGCCGACGGCCACGGTGGTGATCGCCGACGCGTCGCGCACGGTGGGGGCGCCCAACCCGTTCTTCATCTACAGCCTCACGGGCCTGATCCTCGGCGACACCGGCGCGGGCTTCAGCGGCTCGATGTTCTCTGCAGCGCTGCCGGGCAGCCCGACGGGCTTGTACCCGATCAACGGCACCTTCACCTCGGCCGAGGGCTACGCGGTGCGCGTGGTGCCGGGCCAGTTGCGCGTGAGCGGCCTGCCGTTGCTGCCGTCGGTGGACGTGGTGCGCGAGCCGCTGACCTCGTACCTGTACGACAGGAACATCGGCCAGGCGCCGATCTGCCTGGCCACCGGCCCGCTCGACGGCGACCGCGCACAGCAGGGCGCCGACGTGCTGGCGCGCGAATGGTCGCGCGTGCGCTCGCGGCCCAACCTGCTGAGCTGCGTGAACACCGAGCGGCGCAACGGCTGTTCGGACTTTTGAGATTGAAGGCGTGTCAGCGCGGCGCGTGATCGCGGGCCGTGAGCACGAAGAGCTGCGCCATCAGGTCCGCGAGCAGCTGCAGCTGCGGGTCGTCGGTGAGCGGTGCGTGCCGCCACGCGGCGACCTGCGCGTCGAGGCCGTCGAGCGGACCCGCGAAGAACAAGCGCCGCAGCGCGCCCCCCAGCACATCGTGCGCCGCCGATTCCGACGGGCTGCCGAGGGTGCTGTCCGCATGGCTGCCCCATGCCGGCGTGGCGAGGAAGGGCGAGAGCACCGTGCCTTGCAGGCGGCCGTCGCGCAAGAAGCTGCCCAGCGTCAGGTCGTACGGTTGCAGTGGGCCGTGCTTGATCGCTTCCTGCAGCAACGTGGGCAGAACGCGCAGGCCCTTCGGCGTCACGAGGTAGGCGACCGCGCCCCAGTTGTAGAGCGTGCGCGCGTCGAGGAAGTCGATGCCCGTCAGCGCATGGCGCGGGGCGCCGCTGCCTTGTGGCGGCAGTCGCTTCTGCAGGCTCTGCCAGAGCGCGAGCAGGTGCTGCGTCGAGGTCACGGGCTGGCATTCGAGGAACGCGATGTCGCAGCCCTCGGCGTCGAGCTGTGCGAGCGCGCCGCTGCGCAGCACGGCCGGCAGGGCTTCGCTGAGCTGCGCGTCGTCTTCGAGCACCAGCAGCGCTTCACCGGGTTTCGCGCGGGCGAGGGCTTCGGTGTGCGAGAGAAAGCAGGCGCGCTCGCCGGGCGTGATCGGCGCTTGGCTGGGCGCGAGTGTCTTCGCATCGGTGGCGGCCAGGCACCTTACACCCGTCAGCCCGAGCCGCTGCAGCTGCGCGTCCATTGCGGCGCGGCGATCGATGCTTCGCTCGAGGTTGATGTAGCAGCCTTGCATGGGTGTCTCCGGTGCTTCATCGCTGAAGGAGCGATGCAGTGAACATCATGACGTCGGAAGGTGGGGGAGCTGAGACGGGCCGTCCGTGGCTCAGCGTCGTGCTGCCTTTCTACCGCAAGCTTGCCGACTTCGAGCGGGTGCTGCCGATGAATGCGGGGTATTGGGCGCGGCCGGGCATCGAGGTGGTGCTCGCGCTCGACGAACCCGGCGAGGAAGGGGGTGTGCTGGCGCTGGTCGCGCGCTTTCCTCAGATCCGCTGGAAGGTGCTCGTTAACGACGTCGCGCATGCATGGCGCCCACCGTGCAAGGCCATCAACGCCGGCGTGCGCTGCAGCGCGGGGCGTTTCGTGCTGGTTCATTCGCCCGAGTCCGCCTATGCGGGCGATGCGCCGGCCGTGCTGCTGCAGGCGGCGATGGGACACGCGCGCGGTGTCGCGGTCGGCCGCGTCGGCTTCGCGCGCTTCGACGAACTCACGGACACGCTCGACGTCGCCTTCGCGCGCCAGGTGCCGCCCGAGCTGCTGCTGCAGACCTTCTACGGCTCGCTGTGCTGTGCGCGCGAAGCCTTCGATGCGGTGCACGGCTACGACGAATCGTTTGAAGAGTGGGGCGGCGACGACGACAACCTGCGCGTCCGCCTCGAGATGGCGGGCTGGCAGCTGCTGGCTTGCCCGGATGCGCATCTGCTGCACCTGTCGGACGAGACGCGCACGGGCGGCGAACAGTTCGATCGCGACGTCGACTGGATCAGAAGTACGCCGCATGAGGCGCGCGCGGGCAATGCCGAATGGGGCCGCGACTTCCATCGCATTGCGCGTGACGACGGCGCCGGCGCATGGTCTGCCGAAGCACCGACCTGGCTGGTCAATGCGCCCGTGGTGCCGATGGGGTCGCGCCGCCAGTGCGAGGTCTGCGCGCGCCTGCTGCATCACGAGGCCAGCGCCTTCTATTGCCCGTCGTGCACGAACCCGCCGATCGCGCCGCGTCTCACGTCGCGGCTGCGCATCGTCTGCGTGCTGCAGGTGCGCAACGAAGCGCGCTACCTGCCCGGCTGTCTCGACCACCTGCGCGGCCATGTGGACGGCATCGTCGCGCTCGACGACGGCTCGACCGACAGCACCGCCGACATCCTGCGGCGCGAGCCGATGCTGCTGGAGCTGCTGTCGAACCCGCCGCGCGACGACGGCGCGCACGTCTGGCACGAGAACGAGAACAAGCGCCGCCTGCTCGAAGCGGCACGCCGCCATGGCGCGGGCTGGGTGCTGGTGTGCGATGCCGACGAGCGCTACGAACAGCTGTTCCTGAACCACCTACACGCCACCGTCGATTCGCTGCCCGACCACCAGCTCGCCAGCCTGTCGCTCGTGTCCTGCGAGCTCTGGAACTCGGCCGATGCCTGGCGCACCGACGGCCCGTGGGGACGCAAGTCGCGCGCACGGCTGTTCCGGTTGCCGCAGCAGATTTCGCTCGACCAGAGCCCCACGCTGCACGGCACATGGCTGCCCGACGACACGCAGCGCCACGGCCTGATGTTCTACAGCCGTTATCGGCTTTATCACCTGAAGAGCATCCGGCACGCAGACCGCGTGGCGCGGCGCGACCTCTACACGCGGCTCGATCCGGCGCGGCAGTTCCAGGCCATCGGCTACGACTACCTCGCGGAAGAAGGTCCGGGCCTGGAGCTGGTGCGCATCGCGCCAGACCGCGACTACGACCGCACAACGTTGCCGCCCGACCTGCAAGAACCGGCTCAGCCGCCCAACCCCAGCGTCCTCGCGAAGTCGCCGCGGTAGGTACGCAGGCCCTGGTGCGACAGCTGCGAGCGTGTGTCGACATGCACGCGTCCGCCGATCGACTGCCAGCGGCGGCAGAAACCGTAGTCCTCGCTGAGGTAGCGCCCGTTGTTCGGCTCGGCGAACACGTCGAAGAAACGGTAGTGCGGCCGCGCCGCAACGACCGGGTCGTCCATGCGGTCGGGCGTGTAGCGCAACTCGGGCAGCGCCTGCGCCATCTGCTCGAGCACGTGGCGCGCGATCAGCATGAAGCCGGTGGGCGCATCGAGCACTTCGAGAAAGCCGTCGGCGTCGACATGCGCGGCCGCGTCGTTCACATTGACCGGAAACGCCGCATGCAGTGCCTCGAAGTCGGCGCGCGTGGCGCCGGCCGGCAGTGGAGCGCGCAGGCCGCCTTCGGGCCAGCCGTCGCTCTTGTGCGGGTACACACCGGCCACCACGTCGCGCCCCGCGCCGAGCAGCCGCAGCGCAGCCTCGGGCTCGAAGCCGATGTCGGCGTCGATCCAGAACAGGTGCGTCCAGCGTGTGTCGGCCAGGAACTCGGCGGCCAGCCGGTTGCGTGCGCGCGTGACGAGGCTGTCGCCGTCGAGAAAGCGCGTCTGCATCGCGAAGCCGTGGGTCCACGCGAGGTTGACGAGGCCGAGCAGGCTGCGCACGCACTCGGTGCCGACCGCGCCGCTGTGGCACGGAGTGGCGACGAAGGGGCGGACGTCTTTCAGGTCGACGGCGTTGGGCATGCAGGTTCAGGCGCCGGGCGCGTGGCGTCGCGTGGTGAGCAGTGCGCGCAGCTTGGCCGGCGCCACCGGTTTGGTCAACAGCGTCACGCCGCCGTGGCGCAGCCGCTGCAGCACCTCGGGCCCGGTGGCGCCCGAGACCAGCACGGCGAGCGCATCGGGCTGCAGGCGACGGGCGGCGTCGATCACTTCCACGCCGTCGGCGTCGCCGGCCAGTTGCAGGTCGCACAGCACGGCGTCGTAGACGATGTCGCCGGTGCCCAGCCGCGCCAGCGCCTCGGCGCCGGTGGTGACGCATTCGACCTCGCAGCCCCATTGCGTGAGCAGCGCGTGCGTGCCGTCGAGGATGGCGGGGTCGTCGTCCACCACGAGGCAGCGCAAGCCGGCCAGCGGCGCGAGTGCGACCGGGGCGGGCTCGGGCGGCGCGAGGTCGGCCTTGCGCGCGGGGGGCAGCGTGAACGCGAAGGTGCTGCCGGCCTGCAATGCCGAGCGCACGGTGATGCGGGTGCCGAGCAGGGTGGCGATGCGCGCGCAGATCGCCAGGCCCAGGCCGAAGCCGCGGCGCCGGTCGCGCTCGGTGTTGGCCACCTGGTAGAACTCTTCGAAGATGCGGCCCTGGTGGATGGGCGCGATGCCCACGCCGTTGTCGCGCACCTCGATGCGCACGCCGGCCCGGCTGCGCCGCGCGGCGACCAGCACGGTGCCGCCTTCGGGCGCGTGGCGCAGCGCATTGGCCACGAGGTTGCCGACGATGCGCTGCACCATCGCCGCGTCGCTGCGCACCGCCAGGCCGCGGTCGCGCCAGTGCAACCGCACCTGCGCGGCGCTGGCGGCGGGGGCGTGCTGCGCATCGAGCTGGTCGAACAGTACGGCCAGCGAGACGCGGCTGATGGCGGGCGTGAGGACCTGTGCATCGAGGCGCGAGATTTCGAGCAGGTCGTCGAGCAGCACGCCCATGAAGCCGGTGCTCTCCTGCAGCCGCAGCACGGCGGGGCGCTGCGCCTCGGTGGCGCTGGGCAGCAGGCCGTCGATGAACAGGCCCATGGCATGCAGCGGCTGGCGCAGGTCGTGGCTCGCGGCGGCCAGGAAGCGCGCGCGCGACAGCGCGGCCTGCTCGGCCTCGGCCATGCGCTGCAGCGCGACGGCGGTGGCGTCGCGCACGCGCTCCTCGCTCACCTGGCGGTTGTATTGCAGGCGCTCGGCGAGGCGGTCGATGTCGTGTGCGAGCACGGCCAGTTCGTGCGTGCCGCGCGTGCCGCCTTCGACCACGCCGCAGCGCACCTCGAAGTGGCCGGCCTCCAGCGCCGCCACCGTGCGCGACACGCGCCGCAGCGGCCGCGCCACCGTGCGTGCCATGTGGCGCACCGACGCCCAGGCCGCCAGCAGCGCGACCAGTGCGATGCCGATGCCGGCAATGAGCGAGCGGCTGCGCTCGTGCGTGTAGGCGGTGGTGTCGCGGAAGGTCTGCACCAGCCCGATGGGCGTGTCGCCCGCGGTGGTGGAGCCGGCCGGCGCGAAGGCGTTGGCGCGCGAGGCTTCGCGCAAGGTGACGGGCGCGCTGAACATGCGCAGCTGCGCGAGCGATTCGTTCTTCGGCCCGGCCGTGACGTACACGCCTGCGCTGTTGCTGATCTCCACGCGCGTCACCTGTCCGCCGCGCAGCGCCGCCGAGGCCACGTTCTGCAGCGCCGGCAGGTCGCCTGCGTACAGGCTCAGGTCGGACATCGCCGCCACCTGCCTGGCGACGGCCTGACCTTCGGCGTCGAAGGCGGCTTCGAGCGTCTGCAGGCGGTTGTGCGTGAACCAGCCGGTGAGCGCCAGCGCCACCGCCGCGCAGGGCACGACGCCCAGGCGGAACAGGTCGCGCTGCAGGTTGCCGCGCACGACGAGCGAAGTGGTGGCCGGTGGCGGGGGAGGCGGTGGCGATTCGGTCGCCGTGGCCGCTCCCGCCGCCGTCGGGTGGGACAGCGGGCTCGGGGGGACCGGCGTGGTGTTCATCGCGGCGCTGCGAGTCGTTCGGTCAGCTCTCGTTCCTCCGGCGGACGCAGGCCGAGCCCGCGTGCCACGGTCGCGTTGATGCGCACGGTGGCCGGCGTGGCCGCCTCCACGAGCGGGCTGCTGCTGCCGGCACTTCCGGCGCTGGCCACCTTCTGCCCGAGCTGGCGTGCCTGCTGGGCCAGCTGGCCGGGCGTGGAGACCGCCGCCGCCAGGCCGCCCGAGCGCACCAGCCCTTCGCTGGCACCGAACACCGGCAGGCCCGCGCCGGCGCCCGCATGCAGCACCGAGAGCGTGGCAGCCTGGCTGTCGCCGATCAGGTCGGGCAGCACCATGAGGGCGTCGCTGCGCGGCACGAGGGCGCGCAGCGCGGCGGCCAGCGAGCGGGCGTCGGGCGCGATCTCGACCTGCAGGTCCCAGGGCGGGTTGGTGTTCTGCGCGGCGCGCTGCAGCTCGCGCACCAGCGGTTCGGATTCGGGCGTGGCGATGACGCCCAGGCGGCGCTTCTGCGGCAGCACGGCGTTCACCAGCGCGAGCTGGTCGGCCATGGCCGGGTCGCGCAGCAGCACGCCCACGCGGCGGTCGCCGCGCCGCAGGGCGGCCGGGCTGGCGGCCTTCAGGGTCTCGTAGTCGAGCCGGCTCAGCATCGCGAGCACCAGCGGCTCCGCACTGGGACGCTCGAGGGCGGCGCGCGCGGCGGCGGTGCCCACTGCCACGGTGAGGCCCGCATCGCCGGCGGTGCGCAGGCTGCGCGTGCGCACGCCGGTGTTGGCCGCAGGCTCGGTGTCGGTGCTGACGGGCTCCGCAGCCGTGGCGCCGGGCCCGATGCGCACGAGTTCGAATTTGCCGGCGGCCGACTGGTCAGTGCGCAGTTGCTGCACGAACTCCGCCGACGCGGCCTGGTCGTCGCCGACGAGCACCGTCAGCGTGGCCGCCGATGCAACGCGCGGCGCGGCGGCAAAGCACAGCACGAGGCCGCAGGCCAGCAGGGCGTGGACAGCGCGGTGCACTCTTCCGAAGAAAAGCGGAATGGGGAGGTTCTCAGCGACGGACATGGACTGCTTTGTGCAGCGAGGGGCAATGGTCCAATGTAAGGACGCGCCCTGTTTCCCGCGATAAGGCGGAGGGCTTATGCCCGCGTGCGCGACGGCCTGCGCGTGTGAGGAAGATCACACCGCGGCGGCTGCTTGGTCTATGTCCGACGCACTACCCCGCGCCTACCGGCAAGGTACCGTGGTCAGAGGCCTGCGGCCATCGTCAGCGCGGCGGCGCGCTGCGCCTGGATCGCCTGGCGCAGCACGCGCGGCGACACTGGCTTGTAGAGCACGGCGATGCCGGCGGCGGCCACCTCGCGCAAGCGGTCGGGCTTGGTCTCGCCAGTGACCAGCAGGCGCGCGGTGCCGGCGCCGATGCCGTTCGGGTGGCGCTCGAGCGCGGCGATCACGTCGAGGCCGTTGTCGCCGCCCTGCAGCAGCAGGTCGCTCACCACGACGTCGGGCGGCGTGTCCCAGTGGTCGGCCAGCGCCAGCGCCTCGGCGCGGGTCTGCGCGGCCAGCACCGTGGCGCCCCAGTTGCCGAGCACCACGCTCAGGCCTTCGAGGATCGTGCGCTCGTCGTCGATCACGAGGATGCGCAGGTCCGCCAGGCTGTCGCTGTTGTCGTCGACGGTTGTGGCGAGCGTGGGCGTCGGTGCCACCGGCGCCGGCAGCGCGGCGGGCGCGGCGCGCACCTGCACGCGCACGCAGGTGCCCTTGTGCAGGCGCGAGCTGAGCTCGACCCGCGTGTTCAGCAGCTCGGCCAGCCGCTGCACCGTGGCCAGCCCCAGGCCCATGCCGCGCGCGCCGCCGGGCACGTTGCTGCGGCTGGCCGGCTCGACCTGGTAGAACTCTTCGAACACCCGCGCCTGGTGCTGCGCGGCAATGCCCACGCCGGTGTCGACCACGTCGATGCGCACGCCCTTGCCGCGTGCGCGCGCCCCGATCAGCACGCCGCCCTCGACCGTGTGGCGCAGCGAGTTCGACACCAGGTTGTTCAGGATGCGCGACAGCATCACGTAGTCGCAGCGCACCCACAGCTCGGTCTTGCGCACCACCAGCCGCAGGCCCTGCTGCTCGGCCACGGGGCGGAAGTTGCGGCTGATCTCGTCGAACAGGCTGTCGAGTGGAAAGTCGGCCCACTGCGGCTGCAGCACGCCGGCGTCGAGCTGCGACAGGTTGAGCAGCTCCGAGAACAGCCGGTCGAGCGAATCGACGCACTCGCGGATGTGGCCGATGCGCTGCAGTTTCACCGGATCGGTCTCGCCGTTGGCCAGCCCGTCGGAGAACAGCGTGAGCGCATGCAGCGGCTGGCGCAGGTCGTGGCTGGCGGCGGCCAGCAGCCGCGTCTTGGCCTGGCTGGCCACTTCGAGCAACTGGTTCTTGCGCGCCAGCTCGGCCGTGGCCTCGTTGATGCGGCTTTGCAGCAGCCGGTGGCTCTCGGCGAGCGCGCGCGCCGCCTGGTTGAAACCGTGCTGCAGATGGCGCACCTCCGAGGTGCCTTCGATGGCCACGCTGGCGGCCTCGCCCGCGCCGAGCCGGTCGACCGCCTCGCCCAGCGCGCGGATCGGCTCGCTGATGCGGCGCGCCGCCCACCAGCCCGCCAGCCCCACGCCCAGCAGGCTCACGGCCAGCACCAGCGCCACGTTGAGCCACACCGCGCGGCGTGCGCTGCGCACCGCATCGAGGCCAATCTCGACCATCACCTTGCCGGTGTGCCGGCCGTCGTCGCTGACGATCGGCACCACCACCTGCAGGCCCTCGCCACGGCGGCGGTCGACGGTTTCGGAATTGGCGACGATCTCGCCGTCCTCGGTCCAGATCTGCACCTGCTGCACATGGGGCTGGTAGGTGCCCGTCTGCGCGGTGCGCGCCAGCGCGCGGCGGTCCATGCGCGACAGCGGCGCCTGCGCCACCGTGGCCACCTGCAGGGCGACGGTCTGCGCGTTGGCGCGCATCAGCTCGGTGAGGTTGCCCAGGTGCTGGCGTGTGAGCACCGCAATGGCCACCAGCGTGGCCGCCGTGGCCGGCAGCAGCGCCAGCAGGATCAGCTGCTGGGCGAAGGTGAGGCGGGCCAGCCCGCGCAGGAGGCGGAAGTTCCAGTTCATGAAGGCCTTGAGCACATGGGGGGCGAGCTTAGGGCCGCGGCCTCGAACAGGGAAGACCGGAAAAACATCACGAGAAAGACTCGCATTTGGGATGTAATGGCGTCCGCGTCGCCCATGTCAGACCCCGCCGGCTCGCCGCGGGCCCCGTGTCTTCCGCTCCTCCCATGCACGCCTTCTTGCGTCGTTTCGGCAATTTCCTCGACACCGGCCGCCGTGCCGCCCTGGCCTTGGCCGTGGGGCTGTTGCCGCTGCTGGCGGCCGCGCAGGCCCCTCCCGCAGCGGACGCCCCCGTGCGCTTCGGCATCCTGCCGCTGGGCGGTGCCTTCGAGTCGCGCAGCGACTGGGACCCGCTGCTGGCCGAACTCAGCCGCGCCATCCAGCGGCCGGTGAGCGTGCTCTCCGTCAATTCGTACGAAGCGCTGGAGCACGCCATCCAGCGCGGCGAAGTCGACATGGCGTTCCTCTCGGGAAAGATGGCGCTCGATGCCGTCACCCAGCAGCGCATGAAGGTCGTGGCCCAGGTCGTGCGGCACGACGGCCTGCCCGGCTACCGCGGGCTGCTGCTCACGCGCAAGGCGCCGCCCTTCAACACCTTGAAGGAACTGATCGACCAGCCCGAGCGCTGGCGCATCGCGCGCGGCGAGCGGCAGTCGGTGTCGGGCTTCATCGTGCCGCAGCTGCAGTTCTTCTTGCCGAACCACATCGTCATGGAGACGCGCTTCCTCAGCGAGGTCGTCGGCACGCACCAGGCCAACGCGCTGGCCGTGGCCAACAACGAGGCCGACGTGGCCACCAACAACTCGGCCGATTTCGAGCGCTTCAAGCTGCGCTTTCCCGCTGAGGCGCAGCGGCTGCAGGTGCTGTGGGAGTCGGAGCTGATCCCGCACGCGCAGATCGTCGTGCGCCGCGAATACCCGCCCGATCTGCGCATCCGCGTGCAGGCCTTCCTGGTCGCCTACGGCCGCGGCAAGGGGCCGCGCGGCGACGCCGAGCGCGTGGTGCTCAAGTCGCTGCACGACCTCGCGGGCTTCGTCGCCGCCAACAACACGTCGCTGCTGCCCGCCGCCAAGCTGGCCTATCAGCTCGCGCTGCAGAACGCGAAGACCGCGCAGTGGGTCAACGATGCCGCGCGGCAGGCGCGTCTGCAGCGGCTGGAGACCGGCTACGCCGGCCAGCTCGCCGTGCTGAAGGATGTGAGCCCTTGAACCGCCGCACGATGCTCGCGCTGGCCGTGTCGTCGCTGATGGCGCCGTGGACGGCCGGCGCGCAGCCGGCGCCCTCCGCCAAGGGCGCACCCGTGATCAAGGAGGTGCGCTTCGGCGTGCTGCCACTGGGCGGCACCGTCGAGTCGCGCGCCTTGTGGACCCCGCTCATGGCCGACATGAGCCGCGCGCTGGGCCTGCCCGTCAGCGCGTACTCGGTGCCGTCGTACGAAGAGCTCGACCGCGCCATCGGCCGCGACGAAATCGACATGGCCTTTCTCTCGGCCAAGATGGCGCTCGACGCTGTCATGCAACGGCGCATGAAAGTGGTGGCGCAGATCGCGCGGCGCGACGGCATGCCCGAACACCGCGCCGTGCTGCTCGCGCGCAAAGTCGGGCCGCTCCACACGCTCGAAGGCCTGCTGGCCCAGCCCGAACGCTGGCGGCTCGCGCGCGGCGACAGCCGATCGGTCACCGGCTTCGTCGTGCCGCAGAGCCAGCTCTTTCTGCCGAACCAGATCGAGATGGAGACGCGCTTTCGCAGCGAGTTCGTCGGCACGCATCAAGCGACCGCGCTGGCCGTCGCGAATGGCGACGCCGATGTCGCCACCAACAACACCACCGATTTCGAACGCTTCCGCCAGCAGTTCCCGGTCGAGGCCGCGCGGCTGCAGGTGATCTGGGAATCAGAGCCGCCGCCTGGCGCACCGATGGTGGTGCGGCGCGACTACCCGCCGGAGTTTCAGGCGAAGTTGCAGGGCTTTCTGGTCGGCTATGGCAAAGGCAAAGGGACGCGTGCGGACGCCGAGCGTGAAGTGTTGAAGGATCTGCGCGCAGCGTACGGGTATGTCGCGGCGGACGACAGCGCCCTGCTGCCGGAAGCCAAGCTCGAGTACCAGCTGGGGCGCCAGCGCGCGCTGTCGGCAGCGTGGGTCAACGATGCGGCGCGCGAGCAGCGGTTGCAGCGCATCGAGAAGGCGTATGCGGCGCAGGTGGAGGCGCTGAAGGCGTCGAGCGCATCCCGCTGAGGCGCGGCCAGCGCAGGCCGTGCCCATGACAAATCGCTCGCTTCGCGCGGGTTTCTGAACACAGGTCGCGGCGGGCGACCATTGTTGTCAATGCAAACGCGTGGTGGCTTCCACACTGCGCGACCTCGTTCCGTGTGAAGGCTGCTGCTGTCGAAGGCGTTCTTGCGAACGGTTTTGTGCGTTGCTCGCTGCGCGTCGGAGAGAGGACGGGGCGAGAGCCCACATCTGACAACAACGATCTCTATCGGGAAGGCAGTTATGCAATGAAGACCTACAAGATATTCAAAGACCGCCTCGGCGGTGTGCAGGCCATCAAGGACGGATGGAGCTGGCCGGGTTTTTTCTTCGGGGCCTTCTGGGCTCTCTACCACCGCATGTGGTGGGTGGGACTGGGCTTTCTGGGCGTGGTGACGCTCATCGTCTTCGCAGAAGACGCCATCGGAACGGAGGCTGCGAGTGGGGTGATCAACGTGTTCTCTCTCATCGTGTCAGTGGGGTTCGGCATCGGTGGCAACGCCTTGCGCGTGGGACAACAGATTCGCAAGGGCTACGAGGAGATCGCGGTGGTGCAAGCCGCCAATGTGGAGATGGCGCTGATTCAAGGGCATGCGGCAGTTGCAACGAAACCCGAGATGCGCTGAGAAGAATCGTGCGGCATGACAAATCCCACGCATGGTGAAGGAGGTGCGTGGAGTTTGACCATTGTTATCAGTGTGATCGTGATGCGGCTCGCAAACTGCGCGACCTGTTTTCCTCCCAAGGAAGTCGTCGATGCCGCGCACGCTGTCTGTTTCTTCTGCCGCGATCCCTGTTGTTCTTGGTCAGCCTGCACTGGAGCCCGTGCGGCTGTCGGGGCATGAGGGGCTCAATGGCCTGTTTGCCTACGAGCTGTTCCTCAAGACCCCGGATGTGCTGGGTCTGTCCGGCGTCTCTTCTTCTGCGGACTTCGACCTGGATGCCTTCATAGGCCGAGAGATCAGCTGCGAGATCGAACTCGATGGCTCTTCCCCTCGCCAGCTCAACGCCCTGATCACCGACGCGGCCCTGTGGGGCGAAGAAGGCCGCCACGTCCAGTACAAGCTCACCCTTCGCCCCTGGCTGCACCTGGCCACCCTGCGCACCGACTGCAGGATCTTCCAGAACCTCAGCGTCGTTCAGATCCTGGACGCACTGCTCTCAGGCTACGCCTTCCCCGTGGACAAGCGCCTGATCGAGCACTACCCGGTGCGCGACTACCAGACCCAGTTCAACGAGAGCGACTTCGCCTTCTTCTGTCGCCTGTGCCAGGAATGGGGCATCAGCTATCACTTCGAGCATTCGGATGGGAAGCACCGCCTGGTGCTCTCGGATGCCATGGGGGCCTATGCAGCAGGCGATGCCCTGTACCAGCAGGTCGAATACCACGCCCCGGGCTGGAAGATCGATGCCGAGTACATCCACAGCTTTGTGCCCGCCCATCAACTCACCAGTGGGAAGTACGCGACTCGGGACTACGACTACACCCGGCCCAAGGCGGATCTGAGTGTCTCCAGAAGTGATCCACGCCCCACGGGGCAGGCCGACGGTGAGGTCTACCAGTGGCACGCAGGAGCGGGGAGCAGCCACTACGCCCAGCCCAATGCGGGGGCCGATACAAGCACCGACCCTCACAGCGAAGGCCGTCTGCTCTCCCTGCTGCGCATGCAGGCACTGCGCACCCACGGCGCCCGGGCCCAGGCCAGCGGCAACCTGCGGGGTATGGTGCCTGGATGCACCTTCCAGCTGAAGAAGCACCCCAGGGAATCGGCCAATGCCGCGTACTTGATTCTGGACACCCGCCTCCT
>NZ_CALRZC010000129.1:0-23375 GCF_943372545.1 Variovorax sp. YR752
ACCGGCATGCCACCGCTGGTTCAGCAAAGGCGCGTGCGGCCAGGCTGGAGCGCGCCTCTGAGGCGCTGAGCAGCGCAGGGCTTGCGGCAGGCGCGCGGCAGCGCGCGTCGTAGACTGACTTGCCGCCGGCTGTCTGAGCGAAGCGAACGAAGTGAGCGCAGCGAGTTGGGCGGCCTGCCGCGAGACCGAGCAGCGCAACGAAGTCGGCCCACCGGGCCGACCGCCGAAGCGAAGCGCGGAAGCCTGTCCGCACGCGCCTTTGCCGCGCCGACCTCAACCCGCACAGCAGACGTCGAACTTCCGTATAGGGCCGCGAGCAGCCTCTCAGCGCGCCACCGGCAGCAAGCCCCTCAGCCCCTGTGCCAGTTCCGCCGCCTGCCACACCGCGATGCGCTGCTGCGCGGCGAAGGGCACGGCGTTTTCACTCAGTTCGCCCAGGCCGATGTAGAGCGCGTCGGCCGCCTCGGCGCCTTCGCGCGCCGCCTGCAGCGCACGCAGCGCCTCCAGCCCGGTGCGCGCCGACTTCCAGCGTTTGGCGCTGACCAGCATGCGCCGGCCCTGGCGCTCCAGTTCGAAGTCGTAGGCCGCATGCTGGCGCCGCTGCACGGTGTAGCCGTCGCGCACGAAGGCCTTCTCCAGCAGCGCGGCGAACTCGGCCCAGGCCATGCTCGACAGCGCCGCCTGCGCGCGCTCCACCTGCGCCGCGCTGGGCCGGTGCCACTGCTTGACGAAGGCGATCACGCCGACCACCACGAAGGGAAAGCCCGACACCGCGCCGGCGACACGCCAGCCGTCGGGCAGCAAGGCTGCGGCCACCGCGCCGATCGCCACGGCAATGGCGATGCTGATCCACCACGGCGAACGCAGCAGGATCGCGAACAGCGAATTCGGGGCCATCTTGAACTTCACGCGGGGCTCTCCTTGGATGCGAGCGCGCGAGTCTACGCGGCAAGCGCGTCCAGTTCGGCCATCACCCTGGCCACGCCGTCGGGCGACAGGTAATCATCGACGCGGCCGCGCACGTGGGCGATCAGCGCCGCCTCGCTCTTCTCGCCCGACCAGTCCTCGCCATCGCCGGCCGACTTCGCCGCGCGCGAGGACAGCACGCGCCACTTGGCGCACCAGGTCGCCGACCACAGCCACATCGCGCTGCGCAGCGGCAGCAGCCAATCGCGCCAAGCCTCGCTGCCGCGGCACAGCGACTGCCAGTGCGCGAGGAAGCCTTGCACCTCGGCCACCGACAGCACCGCCGAGGAGGCGAGGTCCCAGGTGGTCGAGGTGTAGAGCGTGGCATGCGCCAGGTCCAGCGGCGGCAGGCTGTAGCGCGCCTTCTCCAGATCGACCAGCACGGCGCGGCCGTCGCTGCGCACGATGAAGTTGCCAGGGTGGGCGTCGAAAGCGATCAGTCGCTTGGGCGGCCGGTCGGAGCGCGCGCACAGCGCGGCCAAGGCAGCGCGACGCGCATCGATGGCGCGGCGGCTTGCCGGCGCGAGCTGCGCCGCGTCGAGGTACACGGCCTGGGCATCGATCTCTTCGCGCAGATCGGCCAGTGGATCGAGCGCATCGAGCAGCGGCACTCGTGCCTCACCGTCCGGCAGCGCCAGCGAGTGGATTGCCGCCAGCGCCTCGGCGATGGCCGGCAGGTCCCGCGGCAGCCGCGCCGCAGCTCCGACGATCTCCTCGACCAGCAAAGCGCCACGCGGCAAAGCCGCCGAGGTTGGCAACACACCCTGCAGCCGCGGCGCATGGCCACTCGCCGACGCCCGCTCGAAGCAGGCGGCCTGGTAGGCGAGGTTGGCGGCCGCGCTCAGGTCCATCTGGCTCTGCTTGGGGATGCGCGCGAGCACGCCCGTGCCCACGAGCCGCAGGTGCGCATGCGCGAGGCCGCTGTCGGGAAGCAACTCGAGCGGTGCGCCGGCCCACGGCGAGCCGGCGTCGATCAGTGCCGCATCCAGCGCCTCGGCCAGGCTCATGCCCAGCCTCGCCCGGCCAGGTGCACCAGGTCCGCCGGTTCGTCGATGTCGTGCAAAGGCGGCAGTTCGTGCCAGCGCAGGCCGCCTTCGCGCAGGCGCTCGCGCGTGATCGCCATCACCTGCGACGTGCTCCACGGCATCGCGTCGAACAGGCGTGACTCGGCGCGGCGCAGGCCAATCAACGCATAGCCACCGTCGTGGGCCGGTGCGAACACCGCGTCGTGCGTGGCGAGCGCATCGGCGGCGGCGCGCAGGACGGCCGCGTCGAGATCGGGCGCGTCGGTACCGATCAGCACGGCCGAGTCGCATGAGGCGAGAGCGCGTTCGAAGGCCCGTCGCATGCGCGCGCCGAGATCGCCCTCGCCTTGCGGATGCAACGACAGGCGCGGATCCGTCGCCAGCGCGGTGAACGCTGGATGCGACACATCCGGCGCACCGCACAGCGTCACCGGGCCGAGCCCCGCAGCAAGCGCTTCGCGCACCGCATGCGCCAGCATGCGCGCCGCCAGCGCCGCAGCGCCTTCGGCACCCAGCGCAGGAATCAGGCGCGTCTTCGCCAGGCCCGCCACTGGCGCCTTGGCCATGACGATCACTGCGCAATGTCTGTCGGTCAGCGGTACCACGGGGCCAGTCTATCGGCGCTCACGCCCAGCGCGTAAAGCAGTCGAAGCCGCCACATCAGCAGGATGGTCCGCCACACGCCACGCTGCTCCCAGCGGCGGCCGGAGGTGGTGACCCGTTCACGCAGGCAGACGGGGCCGCGCAAGCGCTTGAGGCGGATCGACAGCTCGATGTCCTCCATCAACGGCTGGTCGGGAAAGCCGCCCGCCGCATCGAAGGCAGCGCGGGTCATGAACATCGCCTGGTCGCCGGTGGCGATGCCGCTCCAGCGCGAGCGGCGGTTCATCAGCGCGGCCACCACCGGCAGCCAATCCGAGCGGCCCTCGATCACCACGTCGAAGCGGCCCCAGGCCTGCGGGTGCGTGGCCAGCGCGGCGGCGATGAGTTCATCGGCTCGCTCGGGCAGGCGCGTGTCGGCGTGCAGGAAGAGCAGGTGCGGCGCACTCGCCACCGCGGCGCCGGCGTTCATCTGCCGCGCCCGGCCGCGCGGGCCGTCGACGATGCGGTCGGCCAGCGGGCGGGCGAGCGCGATCGTGTCGTCGCGGCTGCCGCCGTCGACGACGATCACTTCGGCACCGCGCGCGCGCAGTGGTGCCAGGGCGGCCAGCGTGGCCTCGATACCGCCCGCCTCGTTCAGCACCGGCACCACGATGCTCAGCGACGCCGTCATGCCGCGCTCGCCACGCGCCGCTGCGAGAGCGCGTAGAGGCTGATCGCCACCGCCAGCGCGGCGCCCCAGGCCGCGGCATAGGCGGCCGCTTCCGGCCACACTGCGAGCCCGAGGTAGAGCATCACGAAGAAGGCGCCGAAGCCCGACAGCCCGCGCACGAAGCCACGCAGCAGCGCCACCGTGGCGGCGGCGCCGTAGCGTGGCAGCGTGAAGCAGGGCAGCACGTTGCCGGTGATCGGCACGGCCAGCAGCAGGCCGCTGAACCAGGCCGGCGCCACGCCGGCGCTGCGGATGATCAGCCAGGCCACCGCCACCGCTGCGGCCACACGGCAGGCCAGCTCCATCTGCGGGATCGCCACCGCGCCGGGCACGACGGGCAGGCGCGGCATCAGCCGGCCGCCGATCGCGAGCACGGCCAGCGCCAGCGCACAGGCCAGCGCTGGCGGCAGCTGCACCAGCGGCAGCAGCGCACCCAGCCCGAAGAAGGCCAGGTTGGCCAGTGCGAGTGCGATCCACCAGGGCCAGCGTGTCGCGCTCCAGGCGAACACGACCAGGTGCGCCACCGTGGCCGGCAGGCACACCAGCGTGGCCAACGCGATGTCGCGCACGCTCGCGGTGGCGGCCTGCAGCAGCACGAAGCCCATGATCGGGCCGGCGATCATCGGCAGCCCGGCCAGCGTGCCGCCCACCGCGTGTCCGAAGCGCCGCGCCGCCAGCGACGACAGCAGCGCCGACGCGGCGACCAGCAGCAGCTTCAGCAGCATCGGGCGAGGTCAGCCGGGCGTGCCGTAGCCGCCGCCGCCGGGCGTCTCGATCACGAACACGTCGCCCGGGTTCATCTCCACCGAACCGATGTGGCCGAGTGTCTCGACACGGCCGTCCACGCGCTCGACCCGGTTCGCCCCCGGCTGCCCCGGCTGCCCGCCGGCCATGCCGAAGGCACCGTGGAGGCGGCCGTTGGACAGGATCGACGCGGTCATCGCCTCGAGGAAGCGCACGCGGCGCGTGCCGCCATTGCCACCGGTCCACTTGCCCGCGCCGCCCGAGCCGGCGCGGATCGCGTAGCTCTCCAGCCGCACCGGGAAGCGGAACTCCAGCACCTCCGGGTCGGTCAGGCGCGAGTTGGTCATGTGGGTCTGCACGACGCTCGTGCCGTCGAAGCCCGGGCCGGCGCCGCTGCCGCCCGAGATCGTCTCGTAGTACTGGTGGCGCGCGTTGCCGAAGGTGAAGTTGTTCATCGTGCACTGGCCGGCGGCCATCGCGCCCAGCGCACCGTAGAGTGCGTTGGTGATGCAGGTCGAGGTCTCGACGTTGCCCGCCACCACGCTGGCCGGCGGGCGCGGGTTGAGCATCGAGCCTTCGGGGATGATCACGCGCAAGGGCTTCAGGCAGCCGGCATTGAGCGGGATGTCGTCGCCCACCAGGGTGCGGAAGACGTACAGCACCGCGGCCATGCACACCGCGGTCGGCGCGTTGAAGTTGTTCTCCAGCTGCGCGCTGGTGCCGCTGAAGTCGATCTCGGCACTGCGCTGCGCAACGTCGACGCGGATCGCCACCGCGATCTGCGCGCCGTTGTCCAGCGGCAGCGTGAACGCTCCGTCCTTCAGCTTCGTGATCACCCGCCGCACCGATTCCTCGGCGTTGTCCTGCACGTGGCGCATGTAGGCCTGCACGACGTCGAGGCCGAACTGCGCCACCATCTTGCGCAGCTCCTGCACACCCTTCTCGTTGGCGGCGATCTGCGCCTTGAGATCCGCCAGGTTCTGTGGCGGGTTGCGCGAGGGGTACTCGCCGCTGGCCAGCAGGGCCAGCATCTCGGCCTCGCGCAGCCGGCCCGCCTCGACCAGCTTGACGTTGTCGATCTGCACGCCCTCTTCCTCGATGCGCGTGGAGAACGGCGGCATCGAGCCCGGCGTGGTGCCGCCGATGTCGGCATGGTGGCCACGGCTGCCAACGTAGAAGAGGATGTCCTTCCCCGATTCGTCGAACACCGGCGTGACCACCGTCACGTCGGGCAGGTGCGTGCCGCCGTGGTACGGGTCGTTGAGCGCGTAGACGTCGCCCGGCTGCATGCGCCCGGCGTTCCCTGCAAGCACGGTCTTGATCGACTCGCTCATCGAGCCCAGGTGCACCGGCATGTGCGGCGCGTTGGCGATCAGCTGGCCTTGCGCATCGAACAGCGCGCAGGAGAAGTCCAGCCGCTCCTTGATGTTCACCGAGTACGCGGTGTTCTGCAGCTGCAGGCCCATCTGCTCGGCGATGTTCATGAAGAGGTTGTTGAAGACCTCGAGCATCACGGGGTCGACCGTGGTGCCGATGGCGCGGCGCTGCTCGCGCGGCTGCACCCGTTCGAGTACCAAGTGGTCGAGCGCAGTCACGCGCGCGCGCCAGCCGGGCTCGACCACGGTGGTGGCGTTCTTCTCGGCGATGATCGCCGGGCCGTCGATGAAGAGGCCGGGCTTCGCGACCTCGCGCACCACCAGCGCCGCATCCCACCAGCGGCCGCCGCTGAACAGCTTCACCGACTCTTCGGCCGGCATGGTCGCCGGGGCCAGCGTGGCCTGCGGCGTCTCGGCCGGCGCATCGCCGGCACCCACCGCCTCCACCGACACCGCTTCCACCACCAGCGCGCGCTCCTTCATCAGGAAGGCGAAACGCTGCCGGTAGGCCGCCTCGAAGGCCGACTGCACCTCGACCACCGAGCCGAAGGGCACGACCAGCGCCGAATCGGTGCCCTCGTAGCGCACGTGAACGCGCCGGTGCGTGCGGATCTCGCCGCCGCTGACACCTTGCCGGTGCAGTTCGCCTTCGGCCTCCGCAGCCAGTGCATCCAGCCGCTGCGCCACCGTAGGCAGCGCCTCGGCCAGCTTCAGCTCGACGGCTGCCTCGCGCATCACGCTCTGGTCCGCGAGACCCATGCCGTAGGCCGACAGCACGCCGGCCAGCGGGTGCGCGAACACCCGGTCCATGCCCAGCGCATCGGCCACACGGCAGGCATGCTGGCCGCCGGCGCCGCCGAAACACTGCAGCGTGTAGCGCGTCACGTCGTAACCGCGCGCCACCGAGATCTTCTTGATCGCGTTGGCCATCGCGCCGACGGCGATGTCGATGAAGCCCTCGGCCACTTCCTCGGGCGAGCGCTGCGTGCCGGTGGCCTGCGCGATGCGCTGCGCCATCTCGGTGAAGCGGGCCACCACCACCTCGCGGTCCAGCGGCTGATCGGCGTTCGGGCCAAACACCTTCGGGAACCACTTCGGCTGGATCTTGCCGACCATCACGTTGGCGTCGGTCACCGCCAACGGCCCCCCGCGGCGGTAGCAGGCCGGGCCGGGGTTGGCACCGGCGCTCTCCGGCCCGGCGCGGAAGCGCGCGCCATCGAACGAGAGGATGGAGCCGCCGCCAGCCGCCACAGTGTGGATGCTCATCATCGGCGCGCGCATGCGCACGCCGGCCACCCTGGTCTCGAAGGCGCGCTCGAATTCACCCGCGAAGTGGCTGACGTCGGTGGACGTGCCGCCCATGTCGAAGCCGATGACCTTGTCGCCGCCGAGATCGTTCTTCGCCAGCTGCGCGGTGCGCACCATGCCGACGATGCCGCCGGCCGGGCCGGAGAGGATGGCGTCCTTGCCCTGGAAGGCGTGCGCATCGGTCAGGCCGCCGCTGCTCTGCATGAAGAACAGCTTCACGCCGGGCATCTCGCCGGCCACCTGCTCGACGTAGCGGCGCAGGATGGGCGACAGGTAGGCATCGACCACCGTGGTGTCGCCGCGGGACACCAGCTTCATCAGCGGGCTGACCTCGCTGGACACGCTGACCTGCGTGAAGCCGAGCTCGCGCGCCAGCGCGGCGGCCGCCTGCTCGTGCGCCGGGTAGCGGTAGCCGTGCATGAAGACGATGGCGACGCTGCGCAGGCCGGCGTCGAAGGCGGCCCAGAGCCGCTCGCGCAGGTGCGCCAGGTCCAGCGGCTCGACGACGGCGCCGTCGGCGCCGATGCGCTCCTGCGCCTCGATCACCCGCGTGTAGAGCAGCTCCGGCAGCACGATGTGGCGGTCGAACAGGCGCGGCCGGTCCTGGTAGGCGATGCGCAGCGCGTCGCGGAAGCCGCGTGTGGTGACCAGCAGCGTCGGCTCGCCCTTGCGCTCGAGCAGCGCGTTGGTGGCTACGGTGGTGCCCATCTTCACGCACTCGACCCGGGCCGGCGTGATCGGCTCGCCGCGCTTCAGGCCGAGCAGGTGGCGGATGCCGGCCACGGCCGCGTCGCGGTACTGCTCCGGGTTCTCCGACAGCAGCTTGTGGGTGACCAGCGATCCGTCCGGCCGCCGGCCGACGATATCGGTGAAGGTGCCGCCGCGGTCGATCCAGAACTGCCAGCGTGTCGAGGAGGATGTATTCATGACGTGCTCGATGAATGGTACGGGATGAAGATGGCGTTCGCCTGCGGGCCGACCTCGCGGATCCACTCCAGCGCAAAGCGCTCGCCCAGCCTGCGCAGGTGCAGCGCCAGCGGCGGCGCCGGCAGCTCGACCTTGACGCCGTGGCGGCGCAGTTCGTCCACCGAGTCGCGCGCCGCCTGCCGGCTGGCCGCCCAGCCGCGCGCCTCGGCCTGCGGGGCGCTGGCCAGCAGCGTCTCGCGCGCCGGTGCCGGCAGCGAGCGCAGTGCCGCCTCATCGGCGAACACCGCGTTCTTCGGGAACCAGGCGTTGATCTCGTAGAAGAACTTCAGCCCATCCCAGACGCGGTTTTCCACGCCGGTGACGGCCGAGGTGATCATCGCGTCGATGCGCCCTTCCGTCACCGCGCGGCCGACATCGATCATCGCCACGTCCACCGGCGTGGCGCCGAGCAGTTCGGCGATGCGCACGGTGGTGGCGTTGTAGGTGCGCATGCGCAGGCCACGCAGGTCCTGCACCGAGGCGACGGGCTTGCTGCAGTACAGCCCCTGCGGCGGCCAGGGCACGGCGAACAGCAGGCGCAGGCCGCGCGCGGCAAAGGCCGGTTCCACCAGCGGCCGCTGGTGCAGCCACAGGCGCTGCGCATCGTCGTAGTGGCGGGTGACGAAGGGCACGGCATCGGCGCCGGCAATCGGCATCTCCTTCGCCAGGCCGGTCATGATGACCTCGCCCATCTCGGCGCGGCCCTCGCGCACCGCGGCCGGAATCTGCGCCAGCGGCGCCAGGCTGCCGTTGGCCTGCAGTTCGATGTGCAGCGCCCCGCCCGAGGCCTGCTCGACCTGCCGGGCCCAGGCCAGCAGGTTCTGCCCGTGGAAGGACTCGGCGCGGTAGCCGGTGGCCAGCCGCCAGGTGGCAGTCGCGCGGGCCTGGCCGGCCAGCAACGCCCCTGCCGCGGCCTGCAGCATGGTTCGTCTGAGCATGGTGTCTCCTCGGGGGCGAGCCGCTACATCTGCGACGGCATCCAGGTGGCGATGCCGGGCACGAACCACAGCAGCAGCACGAAGGCGAACATCAGCAGGAACAGCGGCATTGAACGCCGCGCGATCCAGGTGATGTCGCGCCGCGTCAGACCCTGCAGCACGAAGAGGTTGAAGCCCACCGGCGGCGTGATCTGCGCCAGCTCGACCACCAGCACGACGAAGATGCCGAACCAGATCAGGTCGAAGCCGGCCTTCTGCACCGTGGGCATCAGCACCGCCATCGTCAGCACCACCATCGAGATGCCGTCGAGGAAGCAGCCCAGCACGATGAAGAAGGCCACCAGCATCAGCATCAGCGCGAAGGGGCTGAGGTTCAGGCTGCCGATGAACTCGGCCAGGTGGCGCGGCAGGCCGATGAAGCCCATGGCCAGCGTGAGGAAGGCGGCACCGGCGAGGATCAGCCCGATCATGCAGTAGACGCGCGTGGCCGCCGCCAGGCCCTCGCGCAGGTGCTTCCAGGTGAGCGAGCCTTCCACCGCGGCCAGCCCCAGCGAACCGGCCACGCCCAGCGCTGCGGCTTCGGTGGCGGTGGCCACGCCGGTGTAGATGGAGCCGAGCACCAGCGCGATCAGCGTGACCACCGGGATCAGGTGGCGCGACTCGCGCAGCTTCGCCAGCAGCGGCAGCGGCGCATCGGCCGCCGGCACCTGTTCCGGGTGACGCAGCGCCCAGACCACGATGTAGCCCATGAACAGCAGCGCCAGCAGCAGGCCCGGCAGCACGCCGGCAATGAACAGCTTGGCGATCGAGACGTTGGCCGCCACGCCGTAGACGATCATGATGATCGAGGGCGGGATCAAGAGGCCCAGCGTGCCGGCACCGGCCAGGGTGCCTACCGCCATGCCGTCGGGGTAGCCGCGACGCTTCAGCTCGGGCAGGGTGATCTTGCCGATCGTTGCGCAGGTGGCCGCACTCGAGCCCGACACCGCCGCGAAGATCGCACACCCGATCACGTTGGTGTGCAGCAGCCGCCCGGGCAGGCGGTTGATCCACGGCGCCAGGCCGCGGAACATGCTCTCCGACAGCCGGGTGCGAAACAGGATCTCGCCCATCCACAGGAACAGCGGCAACGCGGTCAGCGTCCAGCTCGAGGTGGAGCCCCAGATGGTCAGCATCATGCTGTCGCCCACCGGCCGCTGCGTGAACAGCTCCATCGCCACCACGGCCACGCCGAGCAGCGCCAGGCCGATCCACAGCCCGGAGCCGAGCACGACGAGCAGCAGCGCGATCAGGAAGATGGTGATCAGCAGGTCCATGGCGGTACCCGTGGCCTCACTCGATGTGGGCGGCTTCGTCGGCCGGCCGCTCGACGAAGTACGGTCGCGCCGTCCAGCGCGCCCACATCGCCTCGGCCAGCGACAGCGCGAAGCCGACACAGCCCAGCGCCATCGCGACCTGCGGAATCCACAGCGGCGTCGCGTCGGCCGACGAGGACACGTCGTGCATCTGCCGCGACAGCCACACCAGCCGCAGTGCGTAGACCGCCATGTAGATCGCCAGTGCCAGGCCGGCGGCGAGCGACCACCACTCCAGCACCGAGCGGCCGCGCGGCCCGAGCTTCTCGAGCAGCAGCGTCACGCGGATATGCTCCTGGCGGCGCAGCGTCTGCGGCAGCGCGAGGAACAGCGCGGCGGCGATCGCGTAGCCGGCGTAGGCGTCCAGGCCGGGGATGTCCCAGCCGGCCAGGCGCGCAACCACGCCGAGGCCGACGCAGACGAAGGCGGCAACCATCGCGAAGGCGGCGAGCACGGCCAGCAGGCGGTCGAGGGCAGCGCTCACGGGCGGCTCACTTGGAGGCTCACTTGGAGTACGCGTCGATGATGGCCTGCCCGTCGGCGCCGGCCTGCTTGAGCCACTCGGCGGTCATCGTCGTGCCGATCTTGCGCAGCGCGCGCGCCAGCGGTTCGCTCGGCGCGGCCACCTTCATGCCCTTGGCGGCGAGTTCCTTCAGGTACTCGTCGTTCTTGCGCTCGCTGGTCGCCCAGCCGCGCGATTCGGCGGCGGCCGCCGCCTTGAGCACGGCGTCCTGCGTCGGCTTGTCGAGCGCGTCGAAGGCCTTGCGGTTGACGACGACGGCGTTCTTCGGCAACCAGGCATTGACGCTGTAGAAGTGCTTGACGCTCTCGTACAGCTTCATCTCCACGCCGCTGGCGCTGGAGGTGAGGAAGTTCTCCACCGTGCCGGTGGCGATGGCCTGGCCCAGTTCGGCAAGCTGGATGGTGGTGGGCTGCGCGCCGGCGAGCTGCGCGATGCGCGAGGTCGCCGGGTTGTAGGCACGCATCTTGGTGCCCTTGAGGTCGGCGATGGTCTCGACCGGCTTGGTGCTGTACAGGCTCTGGCCCGGCCAGGGCGAGACGAACAGCAGCTTCATGCCCTGCGCGGCGAGCAGCTTGTCGATCGTCGGCCGCGCGGCTTCCGACAGGCGCCGGGCGGCCGGGTAGCTGTCGGCCAGGAAGGGAATCGAGTCGACGCCGAACAGCGGGTTCTCGTTGGCCGCGCCGGAGAGGATGAACTCGCCGGCCTGCGTCTGCCCGCTCTGCACGGCACGCTTGATCTCGTTGGCCTTGTACAGCGAGCCGTTCGGGTGCAGCACGATCTTCAGCTTGCCGCCGCTGGCCTGAGCCACCTCGGTGGCGAACTGCTGCACGTTCTCGGTCTGGAAGCTGGCCGCGGCATAGCCGGTGGGAAGGTCCCACTGGGTCTGGGCGTGGACCGCGGCAGCCAGCGTGGCGCCGGTAAACGCAAAGGCGAGACGTTTCATCGAGGACTCTCCCGAAGTGAGGTGAGCGGGTTTCAGAAGCTGGCCAGCTGATGGTTCAGCAGGTCGGTGATCAGCATCGCGCCGGGCGCGTGGGTGATGCAGAAGTCGGGCTTGGCCTGGGCGATGGCCGCCTGCGGCGTCACCCCGCAGGCCCAGAACACCGGCAGTTCGCCAGGCAGCACCTCGACGGCGTCGCCGTAGTCGGGCCGCATCAGGTCGCGGATGCCGATCTGCGCCGGGTCGCCCAGGTGCACCGGCGCGCCGTGCACGTCCGGGAAGCGCGAGGTGATCTGCACCGCGCGGATCGCCGCGGACGGGGCCAGCGGGCGCATCGTCACCACCAGCGGACCGGCGAAGGGCCCGGCCGGCTCGGTGGCAACGGACGTGCGGAACATCGCGACGTTGCGCCCCTGCTCGACGTGGCGCAGGCGGATGCCTTCGTCGCGCAACGCCTGCTCGAACGAGAACGAGCAGCCGAGCACGAAGCTGACGAGGTCGTCGCGCCACAGTTCGCTGATGTCGGTCGGCTCGTCGACCAGCTCGCCGTCGCGCCAGACGCGGTAGCGCGGCACGTCGCGGCGGATGTCGATATCGGCGCCGAGCTTCGGCAGCGCGTGCACGCCGGGCTCGCTCACCGCCAGCAGCGGGCAGGGCTTGGGGTTGCGCTGGCAGTAGAGCAGGAAGTCGTCGGCCCAGCGCTTGGGCAGGATGACCAGGTTGCCCTGCACATGGCGCTCGGCGATGCCGCTGGTGTGCTGCGTCCAGCGGCCGGCGCGGATCAGCGCACGGGCCTGGGCCGGTGTGGCGTCGTGGATGTCGCAGATATCGGAGAGCGGGTGCATGCGGCGCATTCTGTTGCCGCGCCCGGCACCGGACAAACGAGATTTTTTTCTAAGTCCTGATCGATTTTTCCGATGTCACGCCGGCTTCGCGGCGGCGACCTCGACGCAGTTGCGCCCGCCGTCCTTGGCGGCGTAGAGCGCGGCATCGGCACGGGCGAGCAGCGCCTCCAGCCCGTCGGCGGCATCGGCCGACGCGGCGACGCCGGCCGAGAAGCTGCACGAGAACGAGCCGCCCGCTGCGGTGTCGAAGCTCAGCGCGCGAAACCGCTGCAGCAGCTGCTCCAGGCGCGCCGCGGCCTGCGCGGCGTCGGCGCCGGGCATCAGCAGGACGAATTCCTCGCCGCCGTAGCGGCAGACGATGTCCTCGGCGCGCGTCGCGGCCCGCGCCAGGTCGGCGAAGGCGCGCAGCACGCGGTCGCCGGCGTCGTGGCCGTGGCAGTCGTTGACCTGCTTGAAGTGGTCGAGGTCGACGACGACCACCGCCAGCGGCTCGCTGCGGCGGCGCAGCAGCGCCAACAGCGACGCGCCGGCCTCGAACAGGTGGCGCCGGTTGTGCAGCCCGGTCAGCGGATCCTCCAGCGCCTGTGCGCGCAGTTGCCGCTGCAGGCGCTCGTTCTCGGCCACCTGCGACTGCAGCGAGACGTTCAGCGCCTCCAGCCGCGAGGCCAGTTGCCGCGCCGCGTCACGCTCCCATTCGGCCTGGCGCAGCCGGTGCGAGATCTGCAGGCTGAGGCGGCGCGCCTTGGCGGCCCGCCCGAGCAGGCGCTCGTAGGTCGACCAGGCCTCCTCGAGCAGCGCATGGGCACGTTGGTGCTCGCCCACCGCGGCGGCGGCCTGCGCGGTGACCCGCAGCAGGTCGACGCGGTCGATCGCGCCGGTGCTCGCCGCATCGTCCTGCTGCAGCTGCTCCTGGCGGGCCAGGCACAGGCGCAAGGCCTCGGCCGCCTGGCCCCGATGGAGCAGGATGCGCGCGCGCAGGCCCACCCGGGCGGTGGACTGCTCGTTGCTCATCGCGTCGACATGGTCCTCGTCGCCGAGCGCCGCGTCGGCCTCGTCGACCAGCCCGTTGTCCAGCAGCGCCTGGGCGATCTCCTCGTCGCGGTGCAGCGCCGGCAGGTCGTCTTCGCGGATGCGGGCGATCAGGTGCTGACGCGCCACCGCGAGCCCTTCGCCGGCACGGCCCATCAGGCACAGGCACTGCGTCAGGTTGCCCGCCGCGTAGATGATCTGGCGCCGCGAGCCGAGTCGCAGCGCACCCTGCAGGCACTCCTCGAGCATCGGCAGCGCATCTTCGAGGTTGTACAGGTCCGACTGGGTCGAGCCGAGGTTGTTCAGCGCGTTGACCAGCAGGCTGTCCTCGCCGCTGCGCCGTGCGAGATCAAGCGCCTGGTGGAAGAAGTCGAGCGAGCCGTCGTCGTCGCCGCGCATCGACACCACGATGCCCAGCGCTGCGGCGGTCAGGTAGGCGTCGGCCGCCGGACGTTGCTCGGCGCGCGCGTGCAGCGCACGCAGCAGCGCTTCGGCGTCGGCCAGCCGCCCTTCGCGACGCAGCCACTGCGCACGCACATGGTCGACCAGCGCGACAGCGCGCGGTTCGCCGCCGGCGGCATCAAGCTGGGACTGCGCGGCCTGAAGCTGCCGCAGGCCCTCGCCGACATCGCCCTCTCGCAGCTCGAACAGCGCGCGCACGGCGTGCGCCACCGCCCGATCGGCGGCGTCGCTGGCGGGCGATTGCAGCACGTCGTCGGCCAGGCGCGACGCCGCGGCGCCATCGGCGATCAGGATCGCCAGCGCACGATCGTTGCGGTCGCCGGGCGACGCGGGTTCGGTGGTCATGGGTCAGCTCGGGTGCGCCGTTTCGGCGCCACCCCGCTACCGTTATCGGCACGTCGTGCGGCCGCTGTAGCCCGCGCCGCGGCCGGCGCGGCACCGGCGAATGCCAGCACCGCCTCGATCACGTCCGCCGGCACGCCGTTGCCCGGGTCGTGGCGGTAGCTCAGGTGCACCGGCAGCGGCGTCAGCGCCACCTCGCAGGGCAGGGGCTTGAGCGGCAGCCGCTCGGCCAGCCGCATCACCGCCGCCCTGGGCAGGGTGGCCACGCCGAAGCCCCCTTCGACGAGCTGCACCATCGCCGAGATCGACGAGATGGTGTGCACCCGCGGCGGCTGCAGGCCGGCGCGGCGGAACAGGTCGATCAGCGCCACGTGCGGCTGCGAGCCGCGCTGGAAGGTCAGCAGCTCCAGAGCGGCCAGGTCGGCCAGCGCATAGCGGCGCTTGCGGTGCAGTTCGCGGTGGCCGACGAAGACCATCTCCATCGGCGGCAGCGCCCGGCTGCGCAGCCCGTCGCCCGCCGCCGGCAGCGCGGCGAAGGCCAGATCCAGCGTGCCGCGGCGCACCTGCTCGACCAGCACCGGCGTGGTTTCCACGGTCAGCTCGAGCTCGAAGCCAGGCTGCGTCTGCCGCATGTGCTGCACCCATTCGATCAGCCAGGAGTGCAGCACCGATTCGATCGCCCCCAGCCGCAGCGACAACGCGCGCGCCGTGGCCGAGCCCATCTCCGACTTGATCTCGCGCTGCATCGCCAGCAGCCGCTCGGCATAGACGAGGAAGCGCGAGCCGGCCACCGTCAGGCGGATCTGCCGGTCGCGGCGGTCGAGCAGCAGGGCGCCGAGCTCCTCCTCCAGCGCCGCGATGCGGCTGGACATCGCCGACTGCGTGATGAACAGCTTCTCCGCCGCGCGCGACATGCTCTTGAGCGAGGCCACCCAGTAGAACGCCTCGACGAAGCGCAGGTTCACCCGGATCTCCTCGCCATGGTGCATCGGCCCGGCACGCGCATTGCTGGTGCCGGGAAGTCACGCAGACGACGCTTCGCCTGCCGAGCTTATTCTCCAGCCTTCTTCTCACCGGGAGACCCCATGTCCTTGCGTTCCCTCCTCGCTGCCGCCGCACTGCTCGCCGCCGGCCCCGCCCTGGCCCAGACCAAATGGGACCTGCCCGCCGCCTACCCGGCGACCAACTTCCACAGCGAGAACCTGGCGCAGTTCGCCGCCGACGTCGACAAGGCCAGCGCCGGCAAGCTGAAGATCACCGTGCACGCCAATGCGTCGCTCTTCAAGGCACCCGAGATCAAGCGCGCCGTGCAGGGCGGGCAGGCGCAGATCGGCGAGATCCTGCTGGTCAACTTCGCCAACGAGTGGCCGATCTTCGGTGCCGACGGCCTGCCCTTCCTGGCCGACAGCTACGACAGCGGCATGAGGCTCTACCAGGCGCAGAAGCCGCTGCTGGAGAAGAAGCTCGGCGAGCAGGGCCTGATGCTGCTGTATTCGGTGGCCTGGCCGCCGCAGGGCATCTACGCGAAGAAACCGATCGCCTCGGCTGCCGACCTGAAGGGCATCAAGTGGCGCGCCTACAGCCCGGCCACCGCGCGCATCGCCGAACTGGTGGGCGCTCAGCCGGTCACCGTGCAGGCCGCCGAGTTCGCGCAGGCGCTGGCCACCGGCGTGGTCGAGAGCACGATGACCTCGGGCGCCACCGGCGTCGACAGCAAGCTCTACGAGCACCTGAAGTACTACTACGACACCCAGGCCTGGCTGCCGAAGAACGCGGTGATCGTCAACAAGGCGGCCTTCGATGCACTCGACAAGTCCACCCAGGCCGCCGTGCTGAAGGCCGGCGCCGACGCCGAGGCGCGCGGCTGGACGGCCAGCCGCAAGGTCAACACCGACACGCTGGAGAAGCTCAAGGCCAACGGCATGCAGGTGCAGCCGCCCTCGGCCCAGCTCAAGGCGGACATGCAGAAGGTCGGCCTGACGATGCTCGGCGAGTGGCTGGACAAGGCCGGCCCGGAAGGCAAGGCACTGGTCGACGCCTACAACAAGAAGTAGTCCGGTGCGCCGCGCGCTCGACCGCCTGTACGACGGCTGCGCCGCACTCGCGGCCTGCTTCATGGTGGGCCTGCTGGTGTCGGTGCTGCTGTCCATCCTCGGCCGGCAGCTGCACTTCAACATCCCCGGCATCGACGCCTACGCTGGCTACCTGATGGCCGGTGCGGGTTTTCTGGCGCTGGCGCACACGCTCAAGCGCGGCGAGCACATCCGTGTCACGCTGCTGGTCGGCCGGCTCAGCGGGCGCGCCCAGCGCGTGATGGAGTTGTGGGCGCTGTTCGCCGCCTCGCTGCTGGCGGGCCTGACCGCCTTCTACAGCGTGCGGCTGTCGTGGCAGTCCTGGCAGTTCCACGACATCTCCACCGGCAACGACGCCACACCGCTGTGGATCCCGCAGCTGGCGATGGCGCTGGGCACGCTGGTGATGGCGGTCGCCTTCGTCGACGAACTGGTGCTCGAAGCCCGCGGCCGACGCCTGGCCACCCTGCCCGAGGAAGCGACCCGCAATGAATGACCTGGGCATCATGGTGCTGCTGGTCGGCGTGCTGTTCCTGATCCTGGCCAGCGGCGTGTGGATCGGCCTGACGCTGTCGGGCGTCGCGTGGATCGGCATGCAGTTGTTCAGTTCGCGCCCGGCCGGCGATGCGATGGCCGTGACGATCTGGGGCTCCTCGTCGAGCTGGACGCTGACCGCCCTGCCGCTGTTCGTCTGGATGGGCGAGATCCTGTTCCGCACGCGGCTCAGCCAGGACATGTTCCGCGGCCTGGCGCCGTGGATGCAGTCGCTGCCCGGGCGGCTGCTGCATGTCAACGTCGCCGGCTGCGCGATCTTCGCGGCGGTGTCGGGCTCGAGCGCGGCCACCTGCGCGACCATCGGCAAGATGAGCCTGCCCGAGCTGCAGCGGCGCGGCTACCCGGAGATGATCTCGCTCGGCTCGCTGGCCGGCGCCGGCACGCTCGGCCTGCTGATCCCGCCCTCGATCATCATGATCGTCTACGGCGTGGCGGCCGACGTCTCGATCGCACAGCTGTTCATCGCCGGCGTCATCCCGGGCATCCTGCTGGCCGTGCTCTTCTCGGGCTGGATCGCCATCTGGGCGATCACGCACCCGGGCCAGATCCCGCCCGCCGACGCTAGGCTGAGCTTCGTGCAGAAGCTGCGCGAGTCGCGCCACCTGATCCCGGTGGTGCTGCTGATCGCCGCGGTGCTCGGCTCGATCTACGGCGGCATCGCCACCGCCACCGAGGCCGCGGCGCTGGGCGTGCTGGGTTCGCTGGCACTGTCGGCCGCACAGGGCTCGCTGTCCTGGGCCACCTTCCGCGATTCGCTGCTCGGCGGCACGCGGCTGTATTGCATGATCGCGCTGATCCTGGCCGGCGCGGCCTTCCTGACCTTGTCGATGGGCTACATCGGCCTGCCGCGCCACCTGGCCGAGTGGATCGGCTCGCTGGGCCTGTCGCAATGGCAGCTGGTGCTGGCGCTGAGCCTGTTCTTCATCCTGCTCGGCTGCTTCCTCGACGGCATCTCGATGGTGGTACTGACCATGGGCGTGATCATGCCGACCATCCAGAAGGCCGGCATCGACCCGCTGTGGTTCGGTGTCTTCATCGTCATCGTCGTCGAGATGGCCCAGGTCACGCCGCCGGTGGGCTTCAATCTGTTCGTGCTGCAGGGCATGACGAAGAAGGACATCGCCACCATCGCTCGCGCCGCCTTCCCGTTCTTCCTGCTGATGGTCGGGATGGTCGTGCTGCTGTACCTGTTCCCGCAGATCGTCACCTTCCTGCCCGAGCAGATGAAGAACTGACCGGCCGGCGCCGGCCTTTTCCGGCGATCGCGGCGGGGGCGTCGCGAGCAGCATCGAGACTGCGACCGTGTGCGTGTGCGCGGCGCAGACGCGAGGATTGCGATGACCGACCTGTCCGCCCCCCTGGAATGGAAGCTGCCCGGCGCTGCCGGCGTGGCTGTCGCTTCGCGTGCCGAGCCCGACAAGCTCAGCCGCGAGGCCTTCGCGTGGCCGACACCGCCGTTCGCCAGCTACCCGGCTGCGACGCCGCAGACCGATCCGCTGCCCTGCGAGATCCTCGGCCTGAACGACAAGCAGATGACCGGCCGGCTGACCTTCTTCGTGCCGGAGGAGTCGGTCGCCCACGTGCAGATCCCGCCGGCGCGCACCACGCTGCCGCTGCGCTTCGACCAGTTCCGCGCGCTGACGCTGGCCACGCCGCTGGAGCCGAAGGCGATGGAGAGCGCCGACCCGCATGCCGAGCTGCTCGGCCAGCGCAGCCGCAGCGACTACGGCCTGCGCTGGCGCGGCGGCGGGGAGTCGCGTGGCCAGACCATCGGCCATGTCGAGACCGAGCACGGCTTGTTCCTGTTCCCGCCGCTGGACGAGCACGGCCGCGTCAAGCGCATGTTCGTGCCGCGCGCCGCCTACGAAAGCCACGAGATCGGCCCGCGCATCGGCGAGGTGCTGCTGGCGCAGAACCGCGTCACGGCGCAGCAGGTCGAGCAGGCGGTAGACGCGCAGAAGTCACTGCGCAGCCAGAAGCTCGGCGACATCCTGCTGCTGCGCCAGGTCGTCTCGCCCGAGCAGTTGTTCGAGGCGATCGACCGGCAGGCGAAGATGCCGATGGTGCGTGTCGGCGAAGCGCTGCTGTCGCTGGGCATGATCACCGACGAGCAGCTCCAGGAGGCACTGCAGCAGCAGGCCCAGGACCGCAGCGTGCCGCTGGGCGAACTGCTGGTGCGCATGGGCGTGGTCTCGCGCGCCGACCTGCAGGTGGCGCTGTCGCGCAAGATGGGCTATCCGCTGGTCGACCTCGAGGCCTTCCCGGTCGAGGCCGAGGCCCTGCGCAAGCTGCCCTTCGAAGCCGCATCGCGGCTGCGCATGATGCCGCTGCTGATCCGCGATGGTCGCCTGGTGGCCGCGCTCGACGACCCGGCGCGCCGCCGCGCCGCCGTCGAGGAAGCGGAGTTCATCGCGCAGACCAAGGTCGTGCCGGTGCTCGCCCAGTGCCGTGATCTCGACGCGTTGATGCACGCGGCCTACGACAAGATCGGCGGCCTGCTGCCGGGGCGCTTCCCCGAGACCGATGGACTGCAGCCGATCGAGTTCCAGCTCACCGACACCGACAAGCTGATCGAGACGCTGGAGCGCGAGGGCCAGCGCCCGGCGGGCGACGACGACCTGCAGCAGATCGAGCAGAGCGACAACTCGCTGGTGCGCCTGATCAACAACATGATCGCCGAAGCGCACAAGGACGGCGTCTCGGACATCCACATCGAGAGCTACCCGGGGCGCGAGAAGATCCGCATCCGCTTCCGCAAGGACGGCCTGCTGCGCACCTACCTCGAGCTGCCGGCGAACTACCGCAACGCGATGATCGCGCGCATCAAGATCATGTGCGACCTCGACATCAGCGAGAAGCGCAAGCCGCAGGACGGCAAGATCAACTTCGCCAAGTTCGCGGCCCAGCACCGCATCGAGCTGCGCGTGGCCACCATCCCGACCAACGGCGGGCTGGAGGACGTGGTGATGCGCATCCTGGCCTCGGCCAAGCCGATCCCGCTGCCGCGCATCGGGCTGTCGGAGCGCAACCTCGCCGAACTGCAGCGCGTGGTCGAACGGCCCTACGGCATGGTGCTGTGCGTCGGCCCGACAGGCTCGGGCAAGACCACCACGCTGCACTCGGCGCTGTCTCACATCAACGTGCCCGAGCGCAAGATCTGGACCGCCGAGGACCCTGTGGAGATCACCCAGCCGGGGCTGCGCCAGGTGCAGGTCAACCCGAAGATCGACTGGACCTTTGCGAAGGCGCTACGCGCCTTCTTGCGCGCCGACCCGGACGTGATCATGGTCGGCGAGATCCGCGACACCGAGACCGCGCAGACCGCGGTGGAAGCCTCGCTGACCGGCCACCTGGTGCTGTCGACGCTGCACACCAACAGCGCGCCGGAGACGGTGACGCGACTGCTCGACATGGGCATGGACCCGTTCAACTTCGCCGACTCGCTGCTGGCCGTGCTGGCGCAGCGCCTGGTGCGCCGGCTGTGCGGCGAGTGCCGCACCAGCCGGCCGGCCACCGACGAGGAGGTCGAGGAACTGCTGTCCGACTACATGCACGGCTTCGGCGAGGCCGACTCGCCGCTGGCGCGCGACACGACACGCCAGGCCTGGATCGACCGCCACGGCCGCGACGGCCGGCTGCACATGCACCATGCGCCGGGCTGCCCGAACTGCGACAACACCGGCTACCGCGGCCGCGCCGGCGTGCACGAGCTGATGGTGGTGTCGCGTGCGATGCGCCGGCTGATCCAGACCGGCGCCCGCGCCGAGGCCCTGCAGGAGACGGCGCTGCGCGAAGGCATGCGCACGCTGCGCCAGGACGGCATCGAGAAGGTCTGGGCTGGCGTGACGACGATCGACGAGGTGCGGGCGATCAGCAACGTCTGACCCCGAGCTTCCGGGGGCGGGCGTGCATCGGCGCGAATCGTGTGTAAGCTCCGCGGCGTCGCGCGTGCGCTCATGCCGGGCGGCCTGCCCCTCGAGACCATGCCGCGACCCGAACGATGAGCCCAGCCCGTTCCCTGCTTTCCCTTCCGACGTCTGCAGTCGGAACCCTCGATCTGATCGAAGGCGACGAGGGTGACGACTCACTGACCGGTACGAGCGGCAACGATGTGCTGCGCGGCCAGGGCGGCAACGACACGCTGCTGGGCGGTGACGGCGATGACCTGATCGCTGGCGGAGCCGGCAACGACAGTCTCGACGGCGGCGCCGGCTTCGACTGGCTGGACTTCAGCGACACCGGCGGCGCCGTGTTGGTCAACTTCGGCGGTTTCGATGGCGTCGGCACGGCGCTGTGGGCGGCCGGCGAGGACACGCTCACGGGCTTCGAAGGCATCATCGGCAGCGCCTTCGACGACAGCATGATCGGCAGTTCCGCCAGCAACGTCTTCATCGGCGGCGCGGGCGACGACACCATGCATGGCGAACTCGGCAATGACCGCGTCGAGTACCGTGCTGCGGCGGGCGCGGTGGTGATCGACCTGGCGGCAGGCTACGCCACCGGCGGCGCCGGCCACGATCTGCTGTTTGGCTTCGAGAACGCCTACGGCTCGGACCTGTATGGCGATGTACTCCGCGGCGAAAACGGCGCGAACGAACTGCGCGGATTCGGCGGCAACGACTCGCTGCTCGGGGGCGGCGGCAACGACACGCTGATCGGTGGGGATGGCGACGACAGCGTTTTCGGCGAAGGCGGCGAGGATCTGCTGCAGGGGGGGCTTGGCGACGACAGCTATCGCGTCGACTATGCAGTCAACGAGCACGACACGATCGCCGACGATGGCGGTGACTCGGACACGCTCTCCGTCGATGCCACCGGCTTCGCGACCCCCTCGCTGCACCGCGCTGCGGGCGCCCTGGTCCTGGAGTTCTTCGACAACATCGATGGGCAGGGAGTGACGCGGATCCTGGAGGTGGTCGATCACGAAGGCAGCGGACGCATCGAGGCCATCGCCTTGGTGTTCTCCCTCGAGCTGCCGACGCCGCTTCTCACCCTGGCCGACGGCGCAGCCGGCACGGCCAGCAACGACGCCGTGGCCGGAACGGCGCTCGCCGACTCCCTGACCGGGCTGGCTGGCAACGACAAGCTCTGGGCCTACCTCGGCAACGACCGCGTCGACGCCGGCAGCGGCAACGACCTGCTGTTCGGCGGTGCCGGCGGCGACACACTGGTCGGCGGCAGCGGGGCCGACACGATGTACGGCGAGGCGGGAAGCGACGTGTACTACGTCGACAGTGCCAGCGACCTCGTCGACGAGCGGGTGAGCAACGGCATCGGCGGCCTGGTCGATGCGGGCGGGAACGACAGCGTCCATGTGTCCATCAGCCAGTCCGGTGCGACCTATGTGCTCGGCGACTACATCGAGAACCTTGTGCTGGAGGGCTCCGCATCTCTGAATGGCACCGGCAATGCGTTGGCCAACCGCATCACCGGCAACGCCGCTGCCAACATCCTCGATGGCGGCAGCGGTGCCGACACGTTGACCGGCGGTCTCGGCAACGACACCTACGTCGTCAACAGCCGACTCGACGTGATCTCCGAGACCAGCACGCTGGCCACCGAGATCGACACGGTGCGCAGCAGCATCAGCTTCACCCTCGGCGCCAACCTCGAGCAGCTGACACTGACCGGCACTTCGGCACTCAACGGCAGCGGCAATGCGCTGGCCAACCGGATCTCCGGGAACGGTGCCGCAAATCTGCTCACCGGTGCGGCGGGCGCCGATACGCTGGTCGGCGGCGCCGGCAATGACACGATGGACGGCGGCACCGACAACGACCTGTACTACGTGCAGCAGTCCGGCGACCGCGTGGTCGAGGCCACGGCCGGCAGCAGCGGCGGCATCGACACGGTCTACAGCTACCTGAGCAGCCATACGCTGGCCACCAACGTCGAGTACGGCGTCGTGCGCGCCACTGGCACCGCCAGCCTGAGCGGCAACGCGCTGGCGAACCGGTTGACCGGCGGCGCCGGCAACAACGCACTGGACGGCGGCACCGGCGTCGACACGATGATCGGCGGCGACGGATCGGACACCTACTACGTGCGCCAGATCGGCGACCTGGTCACCGAGACCAACGCAACGGCCAGCAGCGGCGGGACCGACACCGTGCGCAGCTACCTCGGTTCGTACACGCTGACGGCCAACGTCGAGCGAGGCGTCGTCGCCGTGACCACGACGGCGAACCTGACGGGCAACGGCCTGGCCAACCTGCTGACCGGCGGCACGGGCGCCAACGCGCTCAACGGCGGCGCCGGCAACGACACGCTGGTCGGCGGCGCGGGCAACGACATCCTCACCGGCAGCTCCGGCAACGACGTGTTCCGTTTCACCGTGGCGCCGAACGCCTCGACCAACGTCGACCGCATCACCGACTTCTCCGCGGTCTACGACACCATCCAGTTGGAGAACGCCGTCTTCACCAAGCTGGCCAGCACCGGCACACTGTCGGCGAGTTCCTTCCGCGCCGGCGCCGCCGTGAAGGCGATGGACAGCAACGACTTCGTGCTCTACGACACCGGCACCGGCAAGCTCTACTACGACGCCGACGGCAGCGGCTCCGGCGCCGCCGTGCAGATCGCCCTGCTGACCGGCGCTCCGGCGATCACCAGCGCCG
>NZ_CALRZC010000130.1:0-23254 GCF_943372545.1 Variovorax sp. YR752
CCGGCATGCCACCGATGGTTCAGCAAAGGCGCGCCCGGGCAGGGGGAGGCGCGCCTCTGCGGCGCCGAGAAGCACAGGGCTCGTGGCCGCGCGCGCAGCGCGCATCGTTGTCTGACTCGTCGCGGTTGTCCGAACGCAGCGACCGCAGGTCGCGTAGTGAGTTCTGCGATGGGCCACGAGACCGAGCATCGCAGGGGAGTCGGCGCGAAGCACCGACCGCCGAGGCGAAGCGCCGTAGCCTGCCCGGGCGCGCCTTTGCCGCTTCAACGCAGCTCCGTTCAAGAGCCGCCGTCGGCACGCGATGCAGTTCATCCCCGCCAGAACGCGCTTCGTCGCAATCCGCTGTCGGCGTGAGGCCTTGGCTCCTAGAGTTCACCTCAACGCGACACGGAGTCGCCACCCGAAGGAGCCCACCATGATTGACCGCATCTTCTCCGCCTTGCTGACCTTCTGCCTGCTCGCCGGCGGTACCGTGGCCATCGGCAGCGCGCTGATCGACGACGCGGCCGAGGCTCAATCCACGCCAGTGGTCATGCTGCCGACCGTCACCGTGATCGGAACTCGCGACGCAGCACCGTCGCCGCTGGCGCAGAACGAAGCCTCGCTCGAGCCGACCGCGCGCCAGCTGCAGTGAGGCAGCCGTGACCCTACATCTGCCGGAACAGGTGCAGGTAGCTGCGGCTGACCGGCAGCAGTTCGCGCCGGTCCTTGAGCTGCACCTCGGCTGTCTCGTTGGGGCCACGCGTCACCTGCACCACCTGGTGCAGGTTGACGATCACCGAGCGGTGCGTCTGCACGAAGCGTGACGGGTCCAGCTCGTCCGCGAGTTCGCGGATCGTCTTGCGGATCAGCGCCTCGCCACCCTCCCACACCACCAGCGTGTACTTCTCGTCGGCCTTCAGGTAGGCGATCTGATCGACCGGGATCAGCCGTACGCTCTGGCCCACCGAGGCCTTGATCCACTGCAGGTAGGTCGGCACGTTCCCCATCCGGCGCTGCAGTTCGGCCGAGAGGCCGTCGAGCACCGCTTCCAACCCGGCCGGCGCGACTGGCGCCGTCTGTGGCGCCTGCGTGATGCGCTGCTGCAGCCGCTGCACGGTATCGGCCAGGCGCTCCTCGTCGAAAGGCTTGACCAGGTAGTCGACAGCACCCTGCTCGAAGGCCTGCACCGCGTACTGCTCGAAGGCAGTGACGAAGACCAGCTGCGCCCGCCGGGCGATCGAGCGCGCCGCCTCGATGCCGCTCATGCCCGGCATGTGCACGTCGAGGAAGACGATCTGCGGCGCGTGCTGGTCGAACAGTTCGACCGCCTCGCGGCCGTTGCGGGCCTCGGCGAGCACCTGCAACTGCGGCCAGGCGCGCGCGAGCAGCGTGCGCAGACGCTCACGCAGCAGCGGCTCGTCGTCGGCAATCAGTGCAGTGGCGTTCACGGCGCCTCCTTGGCCGGGCAGACCAGCGTCACCACCACGCCATGCGGCGGGTTCTCGGCGAGTTCCAGCCGGGCGCCCGCACCGAAGAACATGGCCAGCCGCTCGCGCAGGTTGGCCAGGCCGGTGCCCGGCGCGGCGCTGTCGCGCAGGCCGATGCCGGTGTCGGCGACGACGATGCGCAGCGCTCCGTCGGCCTCGCGTCGCGCCTGTACGTCGATGCGCCCGCCCTGCTCCGACGGGTCGATGCCATGCCGCACCGCGTTCTCGACCAGCGTGATCAGTGCCATCGGCGGGAAGCGCCCGGCCTGCACCTCGGCCGGCACGTCGATCGTGAAGGCCAGCCGGTCGGGCATGCGCATCAGCATCAGTTCGAGGTAGGCGCGCACCAGCGCCAGCTCGTGGCCCAGCGTGGCGTTCTGGTCGTCCAACCGCGGCATCGCCGCACGCAGGTAGGCGATCAGGCTCTTCAGCACCAGCGGGGCCTGCGGCGAGCCGCTCTCGACCAGCGCCTGCACGTTGGCCAGCGTGTTGAAGAGGAAGTGCGGCTCGATCTGCGCATGCAGCAGGCGCAGCCGCGCGTCCAGCGCCTGGCGCTCGAGCTGGCTGCGCTCGAGCGCGAAGGTCAGCGCCTGGTTGCGCGCCTGCGCATCGCGCTCGCGGTACAGCGCGCCCAGCGCCAGCAGCGGCGCGACCACCAGCACGGTGGCGGTGATCAGCACGAAGCCGCTCAGGCGGCCCTCATGCTTCAGCACCTCGAAGACCTGGCCCTGCACCGACGGCAGGTAGACCAGGTAGGTGGCCACCGGCGCGGCCAGCGCCACCGCGATCACCTGCACCAGCCAGGGCGGGGCCCACTGCACCGGCCAGAAGCCAGCCGCGCTGAACACCAGCAGCAACAGCAGCGCGATCACCAGCATGCGGCCGAGCAGCACCGGGTATGGCGTCACGAACACCGGGTTGAGCAGCGTTGCCGCCAGCACCGCGAGCCCGATCGCCACCAGCACGCGCGCCAGGCTGAGCGAGGCGATGAAACGGTCGAGCGCGGGGTTCATGGCCTCACGATAACGCGCCGCCCCGCCCCGCGCCATGGGCGCAGCCCGTTGCTGCGACGGGCCACGGCCCGGCGGGTGCGAACGGCGGCCGGAGCCGCCTCAGTTGCGCAGCATCGAGGCGTTCAGCGCCTGGTCGAGCAGCGCCAGACCTTCCTGCAGGTGCGCGCGCGACTCCACACCCCAGCGCCGCTGCGCCAGCGCCTGGCGCAACTCGTCGCGCAGCGTGCTGGCGTTGGCGCGCAGCAGGCTCTGCCCATCGGCCGGCAGCGGCGTGCTGACGCGCACCAGCAGCGCGTGCAGGCGGCGCAGGTGCTCGCGCTGCAGGTTGCGGCGCAGGCGGTCGATGTCGCCGCCGGTCTTCAGCTCGCTCCACACCGCGCGCTGCAGCGTGCCGTAGACCTCGTTGAGCGTGATCAGGTCGCGCCGATCCTTCTCGGCCACGTACAGCGGCAGGTCGAGCAGTCGCGAGGCGGTGCCCAGCGAGAGCAGCCGGTCCAGCGCCGCCGTCTGCAACTGCAGCACGGCCGAGGGGATGCTCACCAGGCCGGCGCGGTTCCACTCGCGATAGTCCGGCGTCAGGCTGGCGAGGAACTGGGGCTTGAAGCGGAAGCTGTCGGCCGAGAACAAGCCGCTGGCGAGAAACTGCAGCGCCTCGCGCTGCCGCGCCGGCTCCACGGGCACGAAGGCGGGCGCGCCGCTGCCACCCGGCACCACACGCGCCGTGTACATGCCGCCGACGTACTTGCCGACCAGTGCCGCCGCGTTGTTCAGTGCGGTGAAGCCCGACAGCAGCACGCGGCGCTGGCGGATCGGGTCCTCGCCGGGCTGCGGGGTGCGCTCCTGCACGCGCTGCCACAGCTCGCGCGAGAGCTGCAGCCGCTTCCTGTAGTACGCCAGCGGGTCGTCGCCGAGGTCGAAGCGGTTGACCAGCGGGTCGATGCCGTCGTTGGCGGGGCTGCCGCCGGCGTCGGGGTCGTTGGCGAAGGCCAGCTGCGGCTCGCCGCTGCGCGCGGCGATGCGCGCCAGCTCCTGCTTCTCGTCGGCCGGCGCGATCGGCTTGTAGGCGTACTCGATCGCCCAGTAGTCGTAGGGGCCGAGCGTGGTGTTGTTGAAGCTGGCCTGGCGCTCGCCGGCCAGCGCGATGTTGTAGGCGTTGTAGTCCATCACCGATCCGGACAGGCCGTTCTTCTCGGTGAACACCTTGTCCTGCAGCTGCGCGCGGGTGTAGACGGTCGAGGCTTTGAAGTTGTGCGTCAGGCCGAGCACGTGGCCGACCTCATGCATGATCGTGTCGCGCACCACCGACTGCGCGAAGGCCTCCGCCTCGGGGCCGTCGGTGGCCAGCTCGCCGCGCGCCTCGAGCAGGTCCATCGCAAAGCCGAACTCGCTGGCGGCTGCGTCGGCGTACTCGCAGGCCTGCGCGGCGGCCTTGCTCCAGGGCAGCGTGATCGGCTCGGCGAACGGCTTGGCCATCGCACCCACGCTCTCGACACGGAAACGCCGCGCGCCGCGGCCGAACACGTCGCTCATCGCGATGTCGGCATCGATGATCTCGCCGGTGCGCGGGTCGGTGTGGCTGGGCCCGCGGGCAAAGCCGACGTCGGCGCCGACGAACCAGCGGATCGAGGCGTGGCGCGAATCCAGCGTGTCCCAGTCGGCGTCGTCCGGCTGCTGCCTGACGACGATCGCGTCCTTGAAGCCGATGCGCTCGAAGGCCTTGTTCCACTCCAGCACACCCTCGCTCACCGCGTTGCGGTAGGTGGTCGGGATGTTCTTGTCGAGCCAGAAGACGATCGGCTGCTTCGGCGCCGACAGCGCCGCCGACGGGTCCGCCTTCTCCAGCCGCCAGCGGTTGACCAGGAAGCGCTTCGGGCTGACCAGCAGGTCGGTGGTCAGGTCGGTGACGGTGTCGAAGAAGTGGCCGATGCGCGGGTCGACGTCCCGCGCCGGCATCGGCTGCTCGGCCAGGCGCGTGAAGTTGAACACCAGGCCGACGAACAGGCTTCGAGGGTCGGGCAGCACCGACGGCGGCGCCGGCACCGGCACGGGCGGCGGCACCAGCGGCGGCGCGGGCAGGCGCGGCGTCGCGAAGTGCAGGCGCAAGTCGAGCGTCGTCAGGTCGTCGCTCACACCGGCCTTCTCGATCGACGAGTTGGCGCGGTCCAGCCCGTACGGCAGGCGGAAGGCCCGCTCGAGCAGGGTCGAGTAGCCGGTCAGGTCGGCGAGCAGGAAGCTCGCGTCGACCAGCACCGACTTGCGCTCCGGGTGCTGCGCGCTGGCCACCACGCCGGCCGCCAGCAGGCTGTTGGAGAAGGACTGCGACACCGTCGCGCGCATCGCCGCCGAGGTGGCGACGTACTCGGTGTTCAGCGCGATCAGCTGGATCTGGTTGCCCACACGCCGCCACGTGGCCAGCCACGACGGGCCCATCTGGCCGCCATACAGCCCGCGCTCGCCGATCGACTGCGCGATGTTGGCCGAAAGCAGGAAGGGCTTGTCGAAGGCGGCCGCCGGGATCTCCAGCCAGGTCTTCTCGTCCCTGCGCCACACCGGGATGTAGCCGTCCTGCTGCTTCGCGCCCTTGATGATCTCGGCGAAGGGTTTGGGCGCCGTCGGATCGGGCCGTGCGGGCGCTGAAGCTGCGGCACCGGGCGCGCTGGCGGCGGTGGGTGCGGCAGCCGCGCTGGCCGTCGTGGCGGTTGTGGTCACGGTTGCACAGCCGGCGAGCGCCGATGCCAGCGAGGTCAGGACGGCAAGTCGAAGAGACGTGGACATGAAGAAGGCGGCGATTCGCCGGAAATCGGATGCGAACGATTCTGCAGCAGGCTCCGTGCCCGCGTGATCCGGGCAGTCCCCCTGACGCGCGAGGGAACCTGCCCGCGCGCGGCGGATCAGCGCTGCCGGTCGCGGTCGGCCCAGCCGCTCAGCGAGACGAGCAGCAGCGCCGCCAGGAGCGTGCCCAGCAGGCGCAGCGTGGCATCGACACAGCGCGCGGCTTCCGCCCAGCCGAAGCCCGACACAGAGCCGGGCGCGGCGACCCAGCCGCCCTGCTCGGTCAGGTCGATGCCCGGCAGCAGCAGGTCCAGCGCGTGGGCCAGCGGGCTGAACGGCGCGGCGGCTGACGCGCCGAGCGCCCTCAGCGCACCGGCCTCATGGGCCAGGCCGAAGAAGGCCGCCCCGCCCAGCCAGGCCAGCAGCCACCAGCCGAGCACACGCTGCGGCCGCCAGCCGTAGCCCGCCAGCGCACCAAACAGGCCATGGCCGGCCCGGGCCATCCAGCGCAGCGCCGAGGGCAGCGACAGGCCGATGCGCCCGATCCGGCGCAGCCTCTGCTCGCGGCGCAGCGCCAGCGTACCGGCGGCCGCACCATGGCCCATGCGGCGCAGCACGCGAATGACACGCTGCCAGGGCTGCATGCGGAAGTCCTCGCCCAGGTGCGAGCCGGGCTGCCGCTCCAGCCAGGCCAGGCGGAAGCCGGAGTCGAGCGGCGCACCGTCGCCGAAACGGGAGTAGGCAAAGCCGTCGAGCACCAGGCGCTCGCCCCAGGTGCCCGCATCGTCGACCAGCGACTTCACGCGCGTGCCGGCGAACGAGGCACCGAGCAGCGGAGCCTGCAGCCGCCACAGGCGCAGCGCACCACCGATGCGCGCACGGTCCAGCACCAGCGAGATGCCGTCGCCCCAGGCGGCGTCGCCGACGCGGTCGAAGGCGGCGCCGCTGCAGTCGAGGTCGCCACCGATCTGTGCACGCTTCGCGCTGACCCGCCCGGCAGCGGCGAAGCCGTCGTCGAGGCGGACGTCGCCGTGCACACGGATGCGGTCGAGCACCAGCGCGCAGCGGCGCGCACCGGTCGCGTCGACCGGGCCGTTGACGCGCGCGCTGCCGGCGAGAAAGTCGCCACGAACGCGGGCGCCGGCAAAGCGCACCTCGCCGGAAGCGTCGAAGCCTTCGCTCATGCGCACGTCGCCGCCGACCTCGAGGCCGTCGGCCATCAGGCTTCGCCGCCCCGGCAGCGAGGCCTCGTTGCCGCTGAGCGTCAGCCGCGTCGCGTTGAAGTCGCCACCGATGCGAGCCTGCTGCAGGCGCACTTCGCTGGCGATCTCGCAGCCGGCGTTCAGCGCCAGGTCCTGCTCGATGCGGCAGCGTTCGGCCAGCAGCCCCGGCAGCTCGCAGTCGGGAAAGGCCAGGCCGCCGGCGATGCGCGCGCCGTCGAACAGCGGCGTGGTGTCGAACACGCAGCGGAAGAACCACAGGCTCGCCGGCACCGCGCACTCGCCAAGATCCAGTCGGCCCTCGATCCAGGCCCCGAGCAACTGGATGCGCCGGCTCTGCCGGTGCGCGCCGGTGATCAGCGCCAGCGCGGCGAGAAACGAGGCCCGCACCGTCACATCCGCGCTCGCTTCGCGCGGACGGCGCAGCGCGATGCGCGCGATGTCGCCATGCCGGCAGGCGCGCAGCAGCACGGCCTCGGCGCGGCGCAGCGGCAGGAAGCGCGCGAGGGGGTGGTCCGGCGGGAGCGTCGCGGCGGCTGCCGTCATCGGACGGTGCAGCTCGCGCGGCTCGAGCGCGGCCCAACCACGGCTCGAAGGATCTCGGACAACGGCAGCATGTTCATGAGTCGGCGCATCGCCGTGCGTTTGCGCCGATTCTCGAACAGCGCGCTGCCGCAGTGGGGCCGCGGCTCACCCGCGATCGGGGGCCGCGCCCGGGCAGATCGACGCATACCCCCCGAGGTGGAGGGGCGAGCCGTCGCTTACTTGAGCGCCTTGAAGCGCAGCCGGTGCGGCCGTGCGCCTTCCTCGCCGAGGCGCCGCTTCTTGTCGGCCTCGTACTCCTGGTAGTTGCCGTTGAAGAACACCCACTGGCTGTCGCCCTCGGCGGCGAGGATGTGCGTGCAGATGCGGTCGAGGAACCAGCGGTCGTGGCTGATCACCATCGCGCTGCCGGCGAACTCGAGCAGCGCCTCCTCGAGCGCACGCAGCGTTTCCACGTCGAGGTCGTTCGACGGTTCGTCGAGCATCAGCACGTTGCCGCCGCGCGCCAGCGTCTTGGCCAGGTGCAGCCGGCCGCGCTCGCCGCCGGAGAGCTGGCCGACCAGCTTCTGCTGGTCATTGCCCTTGAAGTTGAAGCGGCCGAGGTAGGCGCGCGAAGGCATCACGAACTGGCCGACGACGATGTTGTCGAGACCCCCGGAGACGTCCTCCCACACCGTCTTGTCGGCCGACAGGCTCTCGCGGCTCTGGTCGACGAAGGCCAGCTTGGCCGTCTGGCCGATGTGCACCTCGCCCGAGTCGGGCTGCTCGACGCCCTGCAGCATGCGGAACAGCGTCGACTTGCCGGCGCCGTTCGGGCCGATGATGCCGACGATCGCGCCGGCCGGGATCTTGAAGCTCAGCTTGTCGATCAGCAGCCGGTCGCCGAAGCTCTTGCTGACCTCCTTGAACTCGATCACGTCGTTGCCCAGCCGCTCGGCGACGGGAATGAAGATCTCGTTGGTCTCGTTGCGGCGCTGGTAGTCGACGTCGCTGAGTTCCTCGAAGCGCGCCAGGCGCGCCTTGCTCTTGGTCTGGCGCGCCTTGGAGTTGGAGCGCACCCACTTGAGCTCTTCCTTCATCGCCTTGATGCGCGCGTCTTCCTTCTTCTGCTCGACCTCCAGGCGCTTCTCCTTCTGGTCCAGCCAGTCGGAGTAGTTGCCCTTGTACGGGTGGCCGAAGCCGCGGTCGAGTTCGAGAATCCACTCAGCGGCGTTGTCGAGGAAGTAGCGATCGTGGGTGATCGCCACCACGGTGCCCGGGAAGCGCTGCAGGAAGTGCTCCAGCCACTCGACCGATTCGGCATCGAGGTGGTTGGTCGGCTCGTCGAGCAGCAGCATGTCGGGCTTGGACAGCAGCAGCCGGCACAGCGCGACGCGGCGCTTCTCGCCGCCGGAGAGCAGGCCGATCTTGGCGTCCCAGGGCGGCAGGCGCAGCGCGTCGGCGGCGATCTCGAGCTGATGCTCGGTGTTCTCGCTGCCGGCGGCGGCGATCACGGCTTCCAGTTCGGCCTGTTCGGCGGCCAGCTTGTCGAAATCGGCATCGGGCTCGGCATAGGCGGCGTAGACCTCGTCGAGGCGCTTCTTCGCCTCCAGCACGCCGCCGATGCCCTGCTCGACCGCCTCGCGCACGTTCTGCTCCGGGTCGAGCTGCGGCTCCTGCGGCAGGTAGCCGATCTTCAGGTCGGGCATCGGCACGGCCTCGCCCTCGATGTCCTTGTCGAGGCCGGCCATGATCTTGAGCAGCGTCGACTTGCCCGAGCCGTTGACGCCGAGCACGCCGATCTTGGCGCCGGGGAAGAAGCTGAGCGAGATGTCTTTCAGGATCTGCCGCTTCGGCGGCACGATCTTGCCGACGCGGTTCATGGTGTAGACGTACTGGGCCATGGGGGTCTCGGGTGATGCGCAGGATGGCGGGGAATCCGGCGATTATCCCGGACAGCGCGGCGGCCCCTGCCGCAGCCGGCTCAGCGCGGCGTGAGACGCAGGCGCAGCTCGGTCAGCAAGCCCTCCGGCTCGATCGGCCGCAGCAGGTAGGCATCGGCGCCCAGCGACAGGCCGCGCTCGCGCGAGCCGTCGTCGCGCGCGGTGGCGGTGAGGAAGACGAAGGGCAGCGAGCGCAGCGCCGGGTCGGCACGCACCGCGGCCAGCAGTTCGAAGCCGCTGCCGCCGGCCATCACCACGTCGGCCAGGATCAGGTCGACACGCTGCGAGCGGGCCAGCGCCAGCGCCTCGACACCGCCACGGGCCGTCAGCACGCTGTAGCCGGCGGGCTCGAGCAGGCTCAGCTTGAACGACAGGTTGGCCTCGGTGTCGTCGACCATCAGCACTACCAGCCCCGGCGCCGGCGCACGCAGCGATGGCGGCAGCGGCTGCTGATCCAGGCCCTGCGCGGGCGGCGCCGCGGACGGCGCCGGCGGCGCTGCGCTGGCGCCGGGCAGGAACTGCGCCAACGCCGCCATGAACGCCGCGGGGTCGATCGGCTTGGCGAAGTGGCCGTCGAAGCCGGCTTGCAGGGCACGGTCGCGGTCGCCCACCATCGCGTAGGCCGTCACCGCGATCAGCGGCACGCCGGCCAGCGACGGCTCGGCCTTCAGGCGCCGCGCGACCTCGTAGCCGTCGATGCCGGGCAGCTGGATGTCGCAGACGATCAAATCGGGGCGTTCGCGCTGCGCCTGGGCGAGCCCCGCCTCGCCGTCGACGGCGTCGGCCGTCTCGTGGCCCCAGGCGTGCAGCAGGTAGTTCATCAACTCGAGGTTGATCACGTTGTCTTCGATGACGAGGATGCGCGCCATGGCAAGGTGGCGCCGTATCAGGCGCGGGCCAGGTTCAGCGTGAACACGCTGCCGCGGCCCGGCTCGCTCTCGACGGCGATGTGGCCGCCCATCAGCTCGGCCAGCTTGACCGACAGGTGCAGACCGAGGCCAGTGCCTTCGGCGCGTCGGGCTCGCGGCTCGCCGACCTGCGTGAAGGCACCGAACAGCCTGGCACGGTCCTGCGCGCTGATGCCGATGCCGGTGTCGTGCACGGCGATCGTGACGCGGCCCTCGGCCTCGCGCAATGCGATGGTGACACCGCCCTGCGTGGTGAACTTCAGCGCGTTGCCGGCCAGATTGATCAGGATCTGCTGCAGCGCACGGCGGTCGGCACGCACCACCGGCGGCGGCGCAGCGTCGGCCTCGATGCGCAGCCACAGGCCCTTCGTGTCGGCCGTGGGCCGCAGCGTCTGCACCACCTCGTCGAGCACGGCATCGCAGGCCACCGGTTCGAGCACCAGCTCGACACGGCCGGACTCGATCTTCGCCAGGTCGAGCAGGTCGTTGATCAGAGACAGCAGGTGCTTTCCGCTGGACTGCACCAGCCCGAGCTGCTTCTCCTGGTCGGCGGTCAGCGGGCCCGGCAGCTTCATCAACATCAACCCGGTGAAGCCGATGATGGCGTTCAGCGGCGTGCGCAACTCGTGGCTCATCGTCGCCAGGAAGCGGTCCTTCGCGCGGCTGGCACGCTCGAGCTCGACGTTCTTCTCCTGCAGGGCGCGCTCGAAGCGCTTGCGCTCGCTGATGTCGCGGATCGCGCTCATCACCAGCCGGCCGGCCTCGGTCTCGACCGGGCTCAGGCTGATCTCGACCGGGAACTCGTCGCCGTTGGCACGCCGGCCGTGCAGCTCGCGGCCCTCGCCCATCGCACGCATGCGCGGCGCGCCGAGGTAGCCGACCCGCTGGCCGAGGTGCGAACGCTGCAGCCGCTCGGGCAGCAGCATCTCGATCGGCTCGCCGAGTACGGCCGCCGCCTCGTGGCCGAACATCGCGCAGGCCTGCGCGTTGAACAGCACGATGCGGCCGGTGCCGTTGACGATGACGATCGCATCCGGTGCGCGGTCGAGCACGGCCTGGAAGCGCGCATGCACGAACTCGGCATCGCGCCGCGCCCGGTGCCGCGTCACGTCGCTGAGGTGGCAGGCGAGATGGGTGACCCGGCCCTGCGCATCACGCACGGCGCTGGCGCTGCAGTTGACGTACAGCGGCACGCCATCCTTGCGATGGCGCATGACCTCGTGGCGCGAGGCCACGCCGTCGAGCGCGGCCCGGCGCAACGCCGCCTCGTCGTCGTGCAGCTCGCGCGGCACGATCAGGTCCGCCAGCAGTTGCCCTTCGGCCTCGTCGGCGCGGTATCCAAAGTCGCGCTGCGCCGCGCGGTTCCATAGACACACACGTCCCTTGGTGTCGGTGGCGACCAGCGCATCAGGCGAGTGGTCGACCAGCAGTTCACTCAGCGCCATCTGCATCCGTGGCTCGCGCTCTTCTTCATGACATGAGTCAATGTATATGCCGCAGCAGGCCGGGGCAAGCGCGGGGTTGGTCCGACGGAATCTCGCTCGCAGTAGTGAGGATCACGATCAAATGAAGACGCTGATTCATCACGCGCATCACTGCGCACCGACCGCAAAGCGCGCCGCACTCGCCTTTCTGCTACGGTGCTTGCTCGTCTTGCCGTGTGCCACATGCCCCGCCTGCTTTATCTCTTCGCCCTGTGCAACCTGCTGATCGGCACCGGCGCGTTCGTGCTCAGCGGCGTGCTCGCGCCGATGGCCACCTCGCTGCAGGTCAGCGTGGCGGCGGCCGGGCAGGCGATGACGGTCTACGCGCTGTCCACTGCCGTGCTCGCGCCGCTGGCGCTGGTGCTCACCGGCGGCTGGCCGCGGCGGCGCGTGCTGTGCGTGTCGCTGGCGGTGTTCGCACTCGGCAATGCACTGTGCGCGTTGGCCGGCAACCTGCCGGCGCTGCTGGCCGGGCGGGTGCTGATGGGTGTGGGCGCGGTGTTCACCGCGGTGGCGGCGGGCATTGCCGTGGCGCTTGTCGAGCCCGAGCGGCGCGGGCGCGCGCTGTCGCTGGTGTTCATCGGCATCAGCCTGAGCTACGTGATCGGCCTGCCGCTGGGCGCCTGGCTCGGCTTCCGCCATGGCTGGCAGTTGCCGATCGCGCTGGTCGCCGGGCTGAGCGGCGTGGCCAGCCTGGTGCTGGTGTTCGTGCTGCCGCGCGACATCGCCGCGCCCGGTGCCAGCTTCACCGGCCTGGGCGCACTGCTGCGCCGCCGCGAGGTCGCCTGGGTGCTTGCACTGACGCTGCTGTACTTCACCGCGATCTTCTGCGTGTTCTCCTACATCGGCCCGGTGCTGCAGGCGCTGGTGCCGATGTCGACCGAGGCGATGAGCCTCACGCTGATGCTTTTCGGCCTGTCCGGCGTGGCCGGCACACTGATCGGCGGCTGGGCCAACGACCGCTACGGAGCGCAGCGCACGCTGACCATGCAACTCGCCGTGCTCGGTTTCATGATGCTGCTGGTGCCGCTGACGCGCGGCCAGCATGCGCTGATGGTGGCGGTGTTCGTGGTCTGGGGCATCGCCGGCTTCGGCATGATGGCGCCGCAGCAGTCGCGCCTGGCGGCGATCGCGCCGGCGCAAGCACCGATCCTGCTGTCGCTGAACACTTCGATGCTCTACCTGGGCACCGCGCTGGGCGCGGCGATCGGCGGGCCGGCTGCGCTGCGAATCGGCTTCGACCATCTCGCCTGGGTCGGTGCGCCCTTCGCCGTGGCCGGCTGGCTGACGCTGCGTGCCGGAGCCACTCGCCGTGCTGCGCTGAGCCGGGCCTGATGGCATCATGAGGCCATGAACAGCACCACCCTCGACGCCTCGCCCTCGCTGGTGCGCATCGCGCACATCGTCTACGCGCTGCACGCGCTGGGCCTGGCCATCGGCGCCTTCGGCGCGGCCAGCGTGCTCGGCTCATTCCTGTTCGGCTGGCCGTCGATCGTCGCGGTGATCATCAACTACGTGAAGCGCAGCGAGGCGCGCGGCACCTGGCTGGAGTCGCACTTCGACTGGCAGATCCGCACCTTCTGGTGGGCGCTGCTGTGGGCGCTGATCATCGCCGCGGTGTCCGCCGTGCTGGCGGTGGTGCTGGTGGGCATCGCCACCTGGGTGGTGGGCCTGTTCGCGCTCGGCGTCTGGGCGATCTACCGCGTCGCACGTGGCTGGCTGAGGCTGAAAGACCGGCAGGCGATGCCTTCCGCGCAGGCCGGTTAGAATGCGCTTCGCGCCGCGAGACCAGTCGCCGCAGCGCTCGTCGTACCGACATCGTTCCCACGCCCCCGCGCCTTCCGACTGGTGCAGCCTTCGAGGCCGCAGCAGGTCGCGACAACGGCTCGTCATCGAGCCCCCTTCCGAATGAATTTCACCGACCTCGGCCTGGCCGAGCCGCTCCTGCGCGCCGTGCGCGAACAGGGCTACGAAACCCCCACCCCCATCCAGGCGCAGGCCATTCCGGTCGTGCTGCAAGGCGGCGACCTGCTCGGCGGCGCCCAGACCGGCACCGGCAAGACCGCCGGCTTCACGCTGCCGATGCTGCACCGCCTGATGGCCCAGCCTGCGACCAAGGACGCCCGCGGCCGCGTGCCGATCCGCGCGCTGATCCTGACGCCGACGCGCGAGCTCGCCGCGCAGGTCGAGGAGAGCGTGCGCCACTACGGCAAGTACAGCGGCCTGACCAGCATGGTGATGTTCGGCGGCGTCGGCATGCAGCCGCAGATCGACCGACTCAAGCGCGGCGTCGACATCCTCGTGGCCACGCCGGGCCGCCTGCTCGACCACCACGGCCAGCGCACGCTGGACCTGAGCCACGTGGAGATCTTCGTGCTCGACGAAGCCGACCGCATGCTCGACATGGGCTTCATCCACGACATCAAGAAGGTGCTGGCCATCGTGCCGGCGAAGAAGCAGAGCCTGCTCTTCTCCGCCACCTTCAGCGACGAGATCAAGGCGCTGGCCGACCGGCTGCTGAACAAGCCGGCGCTGATCGAGGTGGCGCGCCGCAACCAGACCGCCGAGACCATCGCGCAGAAGGTCCACCCGGTCGGCCGCGAGATGAAGAAGGACCTGCTGTGCCATCTCATCAAGAGCAACGACTGGCACCAGGTGCTGGTCTTCACGCGCATGAAGCACGGCGCCAATCGCCTCGTCGAGCACCTGCTCAAGCAGGGCATCAGCGCGATGGCGATCCACGGCAACAAGAGCCAGGGCGCACGCACCAAGGCGCTGGCCGACTTCAAGTCGGGTGACCTGACCTGCCTGGTGGCGACCGACATCGCCGCGCGCGGCATCGACATCGACCAGCTGCCGCACGTCGTCAACTTCGAGCTGCCCAACGTCCCCGAGGACTACGTGCACCGCATCGGCCGCACCGGCCGCGCCGGCGCGCAGGGCGAGGCGGTCTCGCTGGTCTGCGTCGACGAGAACATCTTCCTGCGCGACATCGAGAAGCTGATCAAGCGCGAGATCCCGAAGGAAGTCGTGCCCGGCTTCGAGCCGCCCAGCGGCGAGAAGGCCGAGCCGATCGTGCTCGGCCGCATGGTGATCGGCGAAGGCGCCGGCCGCGGCGGCCACCGCCACCACGCGCCTTCGCGTGGCGGCTCCGGTGCGCCGCGTGGCGGCGACAAGCGCGGTGGCAACGAGCCACGCCACCACGACCGGCCGCGCCAGGACGCGCGCGCCCCGGCGCCGCGCACAGCGCACGGCGGCCACGTGCCGGCACAGGGCGGCAACCGCGCGGCGGCTCCGGCGCAAGGCGGCAACCGTGCCGCAGCACCGGCACCGGCACGTGCCGACGGCAACCGCAGCGGCGGCGGCGGCGGCAAGCCGCAACCGCGGCTGACGCAACCCAAGCCGCGCTGACAGTCAGTACAGTGGTGGGCATGGCACCCGGTCACCCTGCCCCGCCCCGTACCGCGCTGCTCGCCGGCGCCACCGGACTGGTCGGCAGGGCCCTGCTGCCTCAGTTGCTCGACCACCCCGGCATCGCGCGCGTGCACGTGCTGCTGCGCCGCGCGGCGCCGGGGATCGCCGAGCACCCCAAGCTCGACCTGCACCAGGTCGACTTCGCGCACCTCAAGCGCCTGCCGCGTGTCGACGACGTCTACATCGCGCTGGGCACGACCATCAAGGCCGCCGGCTCGCAGGAGGCCTTCCGCCTCGTCGACCACGGCCGTGTGCTGACCGTCGCGCGGCTCGCGCGCGAAGCCGGCGCCAAGCGACTGGCCATCGTCTCCGCACTCGGCGCCGACCGAGAGTCGCGGGTCTTCTACAACCGCGTCAAGGGCGAGATGGAAGCCGACGTGGCCGCGCTCGGCTACGAGGAAGTGAGCTTCGCGCAACCCTCGCTGCTGGTCGGCGACCGCGCTTCGCTCGGCCAGCGCGAGCGGCCCGGCGAAGTCTGGGCGATGCGCCTGCTGCGCCCGGTGCTGCCGCTGGTGCCCAAGGGCATCCGGCCGATCGACGCACGCGACGTCGCCGCCGCGCTGATCGCCGCGACGATGAGCGGCAAGCCGGGCGTGCACCGGCTGAGCTCGGCCCGCATGCAGGGAGCCTGCCCGCGTTGAGCGACTCGCTGTGGCGCCAGCGCGCCTTCATGCGCTTCTGGTTCGCGCGCCTGTGGGGCACCGCCGCCAACCAGATGCTGATGGTGGCGATCGGCTGGCAGATGTACGACCTGACCGGCAGCGCCTGGGACCTGGGCCTGGTCGGCCTGATGCAGTTCATGCCCTCGCTGGCACTGGTGCTGGTGGCCGGCCATGTGCTGGACCGCTACCACCGCGCGCGCATCCTCGCCGCCTGCATGGCGCTGCAGGCCGGCGTCGCGATCGCGCTCGCTCTGGCGGCGACGCAGGGCTGGGCGAGCCGTGAGCTGCTGCTCGGCCTGTCGATCGCCATCGGCACCGCCAAGGCCTTCCAGCTGCCGGCGCAGCAGGCGATCACGCCGCTGCTGGTGCCGCTGGAGATGCTGCCGCGTGCACTGGCGTTCAGCTCGGCGGGCATGCAGGGCGCGATCATTGCCGGTCCGGCCATCGGCGGTTTCGTCTACGTCGCCGGCGCGACCGCGGTCTATGCGAGCAGTGCCGCACTGTTCGCGCTCGGCGCCGCGCTGGTGCTGGCCGTGCGCTACGAGCATGCACCGTCGGGGCCGCGCGGCGCGACGCTGGACACGCTGCTGGCCGGCGTGCGCTTCGTCTGGCGGCGACCGGTGGTGCTGGGCGCGATCTCGCTGGACCTGTTCGCTGTGCTGCTCGGCGGCGCCAGCGCGCTGCTGCCGATGTTCGCGAAGGACGTGCTGCACGTCGGCCCCTGGGGCCTGGGCCTGCTGCGATCCGCTCCCGCGGTGGGGGCATTGACGATGGCGCTGCTGCTGTCGCGCTGGCCGGTGCAGCGTCGCGCCGGCTTCGTGCTGCTCGCTGCCGTGGGCGTCTACGGCGCGGCGACGCTCGGCTTCGCTCTGTCGACCTGGCTGTGGCTGTCGATGCTGCTGCTGGCCATCTCCGGCGCGGCCGACATGGTCAGCGTGGTGATCCGCCAGTCGCTGGTGCAGCTGGAGACGCCGGAGGCGATGCGCGGCCGTGTCAGTGCGGTCAACTCGGTGTTCATCGGCGCGTCCAACCAGCTCGGCGAGTTCGAGTCGGGCGCCACGGCGGCGCTGCTCGGGCCGGTCGGCTCGGTGGTGCTCGGTGGCATCGGCTCGATGGCGATCGCCGCGCTGTGGGTGAAGTGGTTCCCGGCGCTGGCGCGGCGCGATGCCCTGGTTCAGCAGCCATGATCGTGCACGTCGACCCGGCTTTCATCATTGCCGAGAAGCCTCCCGGCCTGCCCACCGTGCCCGGACGGCCGGTCGAGCTGCACGACTGCCTGTGGCACCGCATTCGCGAACTGCATGCCGACGCGCTGGTCGTCCACCGGCTCGACATGGGCACCTCCGGCCTGGTGGTGTTCGCCCGCGGCATCGAGGCGCAGCGGGCATTGAGCCGTGCCTTCGAGCAGCGCCTGGTCGGCAAGACCTACGTGGCGCTGGCGGCCGGCGAGCTGGCCGCCGACCACGGCGAGATCGACCTGCCGCTGGCGGCCGACTGGCTGGCCCGGCCGCGACAGGTGGTCGACCGGGAGCACGGCAAGGCCGCGCTCACGCGCTGGCGTGTGCTCGAGCGGAGCGGCGCACACACCCGCGTCGAACTGCAGCCTCGCACCGGGCGCTCGCACCAGCTGCGCGTGCACCTCGCAGCCATCGGCCATCCGCTGCTCGGCGACCCGCTGTACGCCTCGCCCGAGATCGAGGCCGCCATGCCCCGGCTCGCCTTGCACGCCCACGGGCTCGCCTTCATCCATCCGTTCGAGCACACGCCGCGCGTCTACGCCAGCGACGTGCCCTTCTGATACGGGGCCTCGCCCAGCGCTCGACGGAGGGCGGGTACGCAGCGTCGGTGTTCGGCGGCGGTCGTTGCGGTTCACTCGTGCCGTGCTCGCAGAGGCAGGGCGGTGGGCAGGCCTCGATGGCCACGAGCCTCAATCCATCGGCGCTGACCCACGGTGCATGTACGCGGCGCAGCTGTCCGCCATGGATGCGCGCGGTCAATGCAAGCTCAGGCAGCAAGGTGAGGCCCGCGCCTGCCAACGCGACTTGAGACGCCGTCTCGTCGTCGTTCGAAATGACGGACCAGGCAGGCGTGACCTCTCGATCTTGCGGTCGCCCTCGTCAGGGTTCAGGAGCTCGATGGCAGGCAGACGTGTCCCTGGGGCGCGCAGGCGCACCATGCAATGCAGCAGCCGAACGCCGAGCGATTGCTCAAGGTCCTGGATCTGACGGGCGACCACCGCCGGCGCGTGGCCGCGCACCGCAGACCGAAGCCGTGGTGGACCTGGCGGCGGCGAACACATCAGCCCACCCCGGGGAAGCGCTGATTCAGCGCCCCCAGAACGCATCCTCCTGCGCCTGATCGCTGGAGAACAGTCGAACTTCGACGACCTTGCCGCCCTCGACGCGGATCAGGTCCACGCCGGGCTGCCGCAGCTTGAGGCCGTTGGCCTCGCCGGCAAACTCCAGCGTGATCGCCACCCAGTCGCCGTTGGCCATGTAGTGGTCGGCGCGCGTGATCGCAAACGTTCCCTTCGACACCTCCATCATCCTGCCCAGCATCGGCCCCACCTGGGCCATGCCGCGATGAGTGCCGGAGAACTGGTTGTTGCCAGGCTGGTGCCAGATCACGTCAGCCGCGATGAGGCTGCCGAGCGTTGCCTGGTCACCGGTCTGTACGGCCTTGATGTACGTCTTGGCGATGTCGATGTTGTTCATGAGGCAGTTCCTGTGGGAGTGTGGCGAGTTCGTTCACGGGGTGTCCAGCCATCACGCTCTGCATGGCGACTGATGGTTATTATTGGACACCTGGTGCGAGCTATCCAAGGTGATACTCGGACCAAGGCTGATACATTACGGACAATCCGCCGACAACAACTTGCAGCATCCCGGTAAGGACCGTCGGCGCCGGGATTCCCCCGACGATGAAAACCTCCCTCATCAAGCGCCTGGGCTATCTGCCCCGAGCCATCTACCCGTTGGACCTCGAGGCCTTCACGATGTCCGAACTGCGGGAGCGGGACCGCAGCGAAGAGGTGCGAGCAACCCATCAGTACGAGTTCCACACGCTGGTGTGCGTCACGCAGGGCACATGCACCCAGGTGATCGACTTCGAGCCCATCCGCTGTGCGCCCGGATCGCTGCTTGCAATACGCCCGGGGCAGGCACACAACTACGGGCGCAACGAGGACTGGGATGGATGGAACGTGCTGTTCCGACCCGAGTTTGTCCTGCCCGTCGCGGGCGCGACGCGCAGCCTCAAGCTCGCGGTCGATCTGCAAAGGCTGCCGGAACACATTGCCTTGGACAGCACGCAACTGAGGACCGTGACACGTTCGATCGAGCAGATGCACGCAGACGCACAGCTCGAGGCCCCGTTTGACGATGTGAACGCACTGCTGCGCCACCAGCTCCATGCGCTGCTGACTCGCCTGAGCATCCTGCACGGTCGTCAGCGAGCCCAAGAGCCGGTGATGTCCCCGGCATTGCAGCGCTTCAGGCGCTTCCAGCAGCTCGTGGACGAACGCTTCGCGCAGTGGCATCAGGTGGCCGACTATGCCAACCGACTCGCCTGCACGGAGAAGAGCCTGACCCGCGCCGTGACGGCTACGGTGGGCACGACCGCCAAGGCCTTCATTTCGGCGCGGATCGTCCTGGAAGCGAAACGCCTGCTGGTGCACACGGACTTGCCCGTCGCCACCATCGCCGAGCAGTTGGGATTCGACGAGGCCACCAACTTCGGCAAGTTCTTCAGGCGCGAAGTCGGTGGCACGCCGGCAGAGTTCCGGCGGCAGCAAACCACCGCGCCGTAAACCTCTCGTCGGCGCCCCCGGCGATCGAGGCCGCGCGACAGCGGTCAGTTCCAGGGCCGGCTCTTGCGGCCAGACCAGGAGGATGGAATGGGGGCCAGGAGGATGCCTTCCGGACACCGTCTTCCGGGTCGTCGACCGACACCTAGCAGTACTCGTCCAGCAGCCGGTGCGATCGCTCAGCCGCCATTTGGCAACGCGCCTCGACGGTCTGCCCTCTTGCGGCCAGCGACCCTCGGTGAACGGCTGCGGCAAGCCCGCGGCTCTCCGGGCGCGCGCACTATCCGGATCCGTCGCCCCGCCGCAACATCGACCCCGCCCAGAGCGAGGGCTCAAGCGAGCCCACGGCATCCCAAGACGACGGCACAAAATTCTGTTGCCAGTGGCCTGAAAGAAGAAACGGGTTAGCTCCTTGTGAGAGCTAACCCGTTGATTTCATTGGTCGGGGTGGCGGGATTCGAACTCGCGACCCCTTGCACCCCATGCAAGTGCGCTACCAGGCTGCGCTACACCCCGACGAAGCTGGTGATTATAGCCCGTGCGTCGGGTCTCCCAGAGGGATCACAGCATCAACAGCGCACGAATGGCCAGCAACTCGCTGCGCATCTCGCCCGGTGTCAGAACGGTGCGCTGCTGTCCGTCGGCGATGGCGCTTGTCTCCATGGGGGCGGCGTCGTCAAGCAAGTCGCTCATGTCGATGACCTCGTCGGGCTCGTCGACCATCGGCGAAGTGCCCGCGTCACGTGGAACGCCGCCTTCGGACAGACGATTCCGGGCACCACTGATGGTGAAGCCCTGCTCGTAGAGCAGTTCACGGATGCGCCGGATCAGCAGCACTTCGTGGTGCTGGTAGTAGCGCCGGTTTCCCCGGCGCTTCATCGGCTTGAGTTGCGTGAACTCCTGCTCCCAATACCGCAGCACGTACGGCTTCACCCCGCACAACTCGCTCACCTCACCGATCGTGAAGTAGCGCTTGGCGGGGATGGCAGGGAGCGCTTTCTCCATCAAAATCAATAAGATCCCAAGAGAAAGCTAGACTTTACTCGAACTCCTCCCCGGAAGGTATGTCGCCTTGCACGACTCCCTTGAGTTTGTGGCTGGCGTGGAAGGTGACGACGTTGCGCGCCTTGATCGGGATGGCCTCGCCGGTGCGCGGATTGCGCCCGGGGCGTGGCGCCTTGCGGCGGATGTTGAAGTTGCCGAAGCTCGACAGCTTGACGTCCTCACCCTTCACCAGCGTGCCGTGGATGATCTCGAAGAAGGCCTCGACCATGTCCTTGGACTCGCGCTTGTTCAGCCCGAGGCGTTCGAACAGCAGGTCGGCCAGTTCGGCCTTGGTGAGCGTGGGCGTCTCGATCGTCGGCAGGACGACACGATCGCGGGGCTTGTCGTTGTCGCTCATGGTCTCCTGCCTCAGCCGCGCAAGCGAACACCCAGGCCGGCGCCCAGACGTGCGATGACGTCGGCCACGGCCGCATCGATACGCTCGTCGGTCAGGGTGGTCTCGTCGTCAAGCAACTCGAGGCGCACGGCCAGGCTGCGCTCACCGGGCTGCATGTCGGCCGAAGGCGCGGACGGCTTGTAGACGTCGAACAGGCGCGCCGAACGCACCAGCCCGCTCGGCCCGGCCCCGATGGCCTGCATCAGCGCCGCGTGGGTCACCTGCTCGCCGGCGACGACGGCGATGTCGCGCACCGCGGCCTGTTGGCGTGGCAACGCGGTGAAGACCGGCACGTCGCGCTCAAGCACGGCGTCCAGGTCGAGCTCGAACAGCATTGGCGCGGACGGCAACTCGTAGCCCTGCCGCCAGCGCGGGTGCAGTTCGCCGACATGGCCGATGACTCGCCCGTTCACTTCGATGCGCGCGCAGCGGCCCGGGTGCATCGCAGGATGTTCGTCCGCAACGAACACCGCGCTGCGTGGCGCGAGCAGCGCCTCGACGTCGCCCTTTGCATCGAAGAAGTCGGCCGCGCGCTCCTTGCTGCCCCACTGCAGCGCATCGACCCGGCCCCAGGCGAGGCCGGCGACTCGGCGCGGCTGGGCGACGCCGGCCACTGCACGGTCGGCATCGACCACGGAGGCATCGCGCCGGAATACGCGGCCCGTCTCGAAGACGCGCACCCGGCTGGCCTTGCGTGCCAGGTTCGATTGCAGCACCGCCACCAGGCTGCCGAGCAGGCTGGAGCGCATCACCACCAGCGGGCTGGCGATCGGGTTGAGCACGCGGATCGGGTCGGGATTGCCGGCGAGTTCATGCTCCCAGCGCTCCTCGACGAAGCTGAAGTTGATCGTCTCCTGGTAGCCCAGCCCGGCCAGCGTGTGCCGGACCGCGCTCAGGCCACGCTGCGCCTCGGTGCGCACATGGGCCGTCACTGGCGCCTGCGGCGGCGTGTCCGGCAGGAGGCGGTAGCCGATCACACGGGCCACCTCCTCGATCAGGTCTTCCTCGATCTTCAGGTCGAAGCGCCAGGATGGCGGCGTGACCGTCACGATGCCCGGCTCGCTGCTGAACTGCAAGCCGAGGCGGGTCATCACACCCTCGCACTGCGCCTGCGTGATCGGCATGCCGATCACCTTGGCGGCGCGCGTGACGCGCAGGCGCACCGGCTCGGCCTTCGGCAGGGCGAGCACCTGATCGTCCATCGGGCCGGCCTCGCCGCCGCAGATGTCGATGATCAGTTGCGTGATGCGCTCGATGTGCTCGACCGTCTGCGCCGGATCGACGCCGCGTTCGAAGCGATGGCCGGCGTCGGTCGAGAAGTTGTAGCGGCGCGAGCGGCCGGCCACGGCCTCCGGCCACCAGAACGCCGCCTCGACGTAGACGTTGCGCGTCGCGTCCGACACCGCGGTGGACTCGCCACCCATGATGCCGGCCAGCGACTCGACTGCCTGGTCGTCGGCGATCACGCCGACCTTCTCATCGACCTCGATGGTGTTGCCGTTGAGCAGTTCCAGCGTCTCGCCGGCGCGGCCCCAGCGTACCGTCAGGCCGCCGTGGATCTTGTCGAGGTCGAAGATGTGCGAGGGACGGCCGTACTCGAACATCACGTAGTTGGAGATGTCGACCAGCGCGGTGACCGAGCGCTGGCCGCAGCGCGCCAGGCGATCGACCATCCAGGCCGGGGTCTTCGCGGTCGTGTCGACATTGCGCACGATGCGGCCGGAGAAGCGACCGCACAGATCGCTCGCCTCGACCTTCACCTTCAGCGTTGCGTCGTGCTTGGGCTTCACCGGCGGGAAGCTGAGCTGCTTGAGCGGCGCACCGGTCAGCGCAGCGACTTCGCGCGCGATGCCGTAGACGCTCAGGCCGTGCGCGAGGTTGGGCGTGAGCTTCAGCGTCAGGATGGTGTCGTCGAGCTGCAGGTGCTCGCGGATGTCGACGCCCACTGGCGCCGCATCGTCGAGGATCAGCAGGCCGCCGTGGTCTTCGGAGAGCTTCAGCTCGCGCGCCGAGCACAGCATGCCCTGGCTCTCCACGCCACGCAGCTTGCCGAGCTTGATCACGAAGGGCTTGCCGTCCGCCTTTTCGTCATCCGCCGGCGGCAGCTGCGCGCCCACCAGCGCGCAGGGCACGCGGATGCCGGCACGCACGTTCGGCGCGCCGCAGACGATCCGCAGCGTCGCTCCGGTGCCGGCGTCGACCTCGCACACCTTGAGCTTGTCGGCGTTGGCGTGCTGAGTGACCGACAGCACCTGTGCCACGACCACGCCGGTGAACGGCGGGGCGGCCGGGCGCGCCTCTTCCACCTCCATGCCGGACATGGTCAGCAGGTCGGACAGTTCGGCGCTGGAGATCGGCGGGTTGCAGAACTCGCGCAGCCAGGATTCGGGAAACTGCATGGCTCTCGGATGCTCAGTTGAACTGCGACAGGAAGCGCAGGTCGTTCTCGAAGAACAGGCGCAGGTCGTTGACGCCGTAGCGCAGCATGGTCAGCCGGTCCGGCCCCATGCCGAAGGCGAAGCCGATGTGGCGCTCCGGGTC
>NZ_CALRZC010000131.1:0-23209 GCF_943372545.1 Variovorax sp. YR752
GGCTCGCCCCGCATGCCCGCGTGATCCTGCTCGAACGCGAAGCCCAGCCGGGCTACCACTCCACCGGCCGTTCGGCCGCGCTCTTCATGGAAAGCTACGGCACGCCGCAGGTGCGCGCCCTCACCATGGCCAGCCGCGCCTTCCTCGAACACCCGCCCGAAGGCTTTGCCGAGCACCCGCTGCTCACGCCGCGCGGCGCGATGATGGTCGCGGGCGCCGAGCACCTGCACGAGCTCGAAGCGCACTGGGAGCTGCTGCGCGCCATGGACGTGGGCGCCCAGCGCCTGGACGGCGAGCAGGCGCGCGAGATGGTGCCGGCACTGCGCCCCGAGCAGGTGGCCGGCGCGGTGTACGAGCCCGATGCCTCCGACATGGACGTGCACGCCATCCACCAGGGCTACCTGCGCGGCATGCGCCAGGCCGGCGGCAAGCTGGTGTGCGACGCCGATGTCACGGCCATGGAACGCGTGGGCGACTGCTGGCGCGTGACGGCCGGCGGCACGGTGTACGAAGCGCCCGTGGTGCTCAACGCGGCCGGTGCGTGGGTCGACACGATCGCGCAGCTCGCAGGCGTGCGCCCGCTGGGCATCGACCCACGCCGCCGCTCGGCCTTCATCTTTGCGCCGCCCGAGGGCCAGAGCGTGGCGCACTGGCCGATGGTGTTCGCCGCCGACGAGGGCTGGTACATCAAGCCCGACGCCGGCATGTTGCTCGGCTCGCCGGCCAACGCCGACCCGGTCGAGCCGCAGGACGTGCAGCCCGAAGAGATGGACATCGCCATCGCCATGCACCGCATCGAAGAAGCAACCACGCTCGCCATCCGCCGCCCCACGCGCACCTGGGCGGGCCTGCGCTCCTTCGTGGCCGACGGCGACCTGGTCGGCGGCTTCGCGCCCGACGCACCCGGCTTCTTCTGGGTCGCGGCACAAGGCGGCTACGGCATCCAGACCTCGGCCGCGATGGGCGAGGCCTGCGCCGCGCTGGCACGCGGCCTGCCGCTGCCCGAGCGCATCGCGGGCTTCGGGCTCACGGCCGAGATGCTCGGCCCGCAGCGGCTGCACACCGCCGGCTGATCCGTTCCTTCCCCCACAACGAACCCTCTCCACGAGAAATCACCATGCGTGTCTTCAGTGCCTCTCTTGCGACCGAAACCAACACCTTCGGCCCGATGCCGACCGGCATCGCGTCCTTCAAGGACCGCGGCTACTTTCCCGCCGGACAGCATCCCGATGCGCTGACGATCTACTCGGGCCCGCTGTGGGCCGCGCGCATCCGCGGCAAGGAAAAGGGCTGGACGCTGCTCGAAGGCATGGTGGCGGGCGCGCAGCCCAGCGGCATCACGACGCGCCATGCGTATGAAACGCTGCGCGACGAGATGCTGAACGACCTGCGCGCGGCGCTGCCGGTGGACATGGTGCTGCTTGGCCTGCACGGCGCGATGGTGGCCGACGGTTATGACGACTGCGAAGGCGACATGCTGGTGCGCGTACGGGAGATCGTCGGCCCGAACGTGGTGATCGGCGCCGAGCTCGACCCGCACAACCACCTCACGCCCGCCATGGTGGACAACGCCAACGTGATGGTCTCCTTCAAGGAGTACCCGCACACCGACGTGCTCGAACGCGGGCTGGAGCTGGTCGACATCTGCGCCGCGGCGGTCGAAGGCAAGGTCAAGCCGGTGGCCGCGATGGTCGACTGCGACATCATCGTCACCGTTCACACCTCGCGCGAGCCGGCGCGCAGTTTTGTCGAGCGCATGCAGGCGCTCGAAGGAAAAGACGGCGTGCTCTCGGTCTCGCTCACGCACGGCTTCTCGTGGGGCGACGTGCCCGAGATGGGCACCAAGGTGCTGGTCTACACCGATGGCGATCAGGCCAAGGCCGATGCGCTGGCGCGCCAGCTGGCCGACGAGGTCATCGCCATGCGCGACGGCCTCACGGTCAACTACCCGAGCATCGACGATTCGCTCGACCAGGCACTGGCCTTCGACGGCGGCCCCGTGGTGCTGGCCGACGGCGCCGACAACCCCGGCGGCGGTGCGGCGAGCGACTCCACCTTCATCCTGCGCCGCATGCTGGAGCGCGGCATCACGAATGCGGCCCTGGGCCCGATGTGGGACCCGATCGCCGTGCGCATCGCCTTCGACGCCGGCGTGGGCGCCAAGCTGCAGATGCGCATCGGCGGCAAGATCAGCCCGCTGTCGGGCGATCCGCTCGACGTCGAATGCACCGTGAAGGCGCTGCAGCACGACCTGGTGATGACGGGCTTGTCGAACACGCCCACCGCCATGGGCGACTGCGCGCTGGTCGAGGTCAACGGCATCGAGATCGTGCTGATCACGCGGCGCAACCAGGCCATGGGCACCGACATGTTCACGCAGCTGGGTTGCGACCTGGCCGCCAAGAAGATCGTCGTGGTCAAGTCGTCGCAGCACTTCTATGCCTCGTACTCCCAGGTGGCCAAGCACGTGATCTACGCCGGCGCACCCGGCGCCGTGACGCTCGACCTCACAACCCTGCCGTACCGGAAAGCACGCCTGCCCAAGTGGCCCATCGGCGTCGCTGCCTGAGCTCCTTCTTCTTTTTCTTTCGCCCCCACCGACCGGAGAACCGACGATGAAACGACGAACGCTTGCCGCCCTCGCTGCCCTGGCCTTTTCGGCCGTCAGCCTTCCCGCGCTCGCCCAGACAACGCCGCCCAAGACACTGAAGGTGGTGGCGCATGCCGACCTGAAGATCCTCGACCCGACCTTCACCACGGCCTACATCTCGCGCAACTTCGGCCACATGGTGTACGACACGCTGTTCGCGCAGGATGCCACCGGCAAGCCGCAGCCGCAGATGGTCGAGAAGTACACGACCTCGAAGGACGGCAAGCAGTGGAGCTTCACGCTGCGCCCGGGCCTGAAGTTCTCCGACGGCGCCGCCGTGACCTCGGCCGACGCCGTGGCGTCGCTGCAGCGCTGGGCCGCACGCGACAGCCTGGGCCGTGCCATGACGGCCGTCGGCGCCGAGTGGAAGGCAACCGACGCGCGCACCCTCACGCTCACGCTCAACGAACCCTTCGGCATGGTGCTCGACGCGCTGGCCAAGCCCTCGGGCTTTCCGCCGGTGATCCTGCCCGAGCGCATCGCCAAGCTGCCGGCCACCTCGCCCCTGACCGAGGTCATCGGCTCAGGGCCCTTCATCTTCAAGCGCGACGAATGGGTGCCGGGCAACAAGACGGTGTTCGTTCGCAACCCGAACTACGTGGCGCGCAGCGAGCCGCCGAGCGGCCTGGCCGGCAGCAAGAAGACCACGCTCGACCGTGTCGAATGGCTCTACCTGCCCGACGCCAACAGCGCCGTTTCGGCGCTCAAGCGCGGCGAGGTCGACTACATCGAGCAGCTGGCGCCCGACTACATCGCGCCGCTGCGCACCGACAGCAACATCAAGATCGGCTCCGGCGGCGCCTACCAGGGCTTCCTGGTGATGAACCAGCTGCACGCGCCCTTCGACAACCCGAAGGTGCGCCAGGCGCTGCTGCAGGCCGTGAACCAGGAACGCTTCGTCGCGGCCATGGGCTTCCCGCTGGACATGCGCATGGCCTACTGCGCCACCTACTTCATCTGCGGCAGCCCCAACGAGACCTCGGCCGGTGCGGAGCCCTTCCGCAAGGCCGACGTGGCCAAGGCAAAGAAGATGCTCGCCGACGCCGGCTACAAGGGGGAGAAGGTGGTGCTGATGGTGCCGAGCGACGTGCCCTACCTCAACGCCGAGGCGCTGATGGCCGCGCAGACCATGAAGAGCATCGGCCTGAACGTCGATGCCCAGACCATGGACTGGGCATCGATCGGTGCGCGCCGCGCCAAGCGCGATGCGCCCGACGCCGGCGGCTGGAACATCTACGTCACGGTGGCCGGCGAATTCGATGTGAACTCGCCCATCAGCAATGCCTACCTGGGCGCAGCCTGCGGCAACACGCTGCCCGGCTGGCCCTGCGACAAGAAACTGGACGAACTGCGCACCGCCTGGCTGAAGGAAACCGTGCCGGCCAAGCGCAAGGAACTGCTCGACGCCTTCCAGACCCGCGCCTACGAGGCCGTGCCGTACATCAACGCGGGCCAGTACTCGGCCGCGTTCGCGGCGCGCGCCAGCCTCAAGGGGCTGGACAAGATGTGGGCCGGCATGCCCACCGTCTGGGTGCTCGACAAGTAAGCCGCCGCGCACGCCATGGGCTACATCGTTCGACGCTTTCTTTCCACGCTGCCGGTGATGGCGGTGGTGGCCGTGGTGGTGTTCCTGCTGATCCACCTGTCGCCCGGCGACCCGGCCGCGCTCATCGCGGGCGACCTCGCCACCACCGAAGACATCGACAAGCTGCGCGCCGCGCTCGGGCTGAACCTGCCGCTGTGGCAGCAGTTCGGGCTGTGGATCGGCAAGATCTTCACGGGCGACCTGGGCACCTCGATCTTCACGCAGGTGCCCGTGACGCAGCTGCTCGGCCAGCGGCTGGAGCCGACGGTGTCGATCGCGGCGCTGACCATGCTCATCACGCTGGTGACGGCCGTGCCGCTGGGGACGCTCGCGGCCTACTGCGCGGGCACCTGGATCGACCGCCTCGTGATGCTGTTCGCGGTGCTGGCGTTCTCGGTGCCGGTGTTCCTCATCGGCTACCTGCTGGTCTACACCTTCGCGGTGCAGCTGCCGTGGTTTCCGGTGCAGGGCTATGTGAACTTCTCCGAAGGCCCCGGCGCCTGGCTGCGCGCGCTGGTGCTGCCCTGCGTGAACCTGGCGCTGGTGTACATCGCGCTGGTGACGCGCATGACGCGCGCCACCGTGCTCGAGGTGCTGCACGAGGACTACATCCGCACCGCGCGCGCCAAGGGCCTGGGCGTGCTGCCGGTGCTGGGCCATGCGCTGCGCAACGCGGCCATTCCCATCGCGACCACCATCGGCGCAGGCATCGCGCTGCTCATCGGCGGCGTGGTGGTTACCGAGACGGTGTTCGCCATTCCGGGCGTGGGCCGGCTCGTGATCGATTCGGTGCAGCGCCACGACTACCCGGTGATCCAGAGCGTGCTGCTGCTGTCGGCGGGGGTGTACGTGCTGATCAACCTGCTCATCGATTTGAGCTACCGCCTGTTCGACCCGCGCATCCAGTACTAGAACAAAGAACGAGCCCCACGACGCCATGTCCACTGCCCTGCCCTTGCGCGAGGTCGATGCGCCGGTTCCTGCCGCCGTTTCCGACTCCGCCGAAGACCCTCCTTTCGTACCGCCGCGCTGGCGCTGGGTGCGCAAGCACCCGACGCTGATCGTCGGCGCGCTGCTGCTCATCATGGTGGCCGCGCTGTCCATCGCCGCGCCCTGGATCGCCACCCACGACCCGCAGGACATCGACCCGCTGGCGCGCATGCAGACGGCCTCGGCCGAGCACTGGTTCGGCACCGATGCGCTGGGCCGCGACGTGTTCAGCCGCGCCGTGTGGGGCGGTCGCGTGTCGATGATCGTCGGCGCCTCGGTGGCCGTGCTCGCCACCTTCTTCGGCATCGTGCTGGGCCTGGTGTCGGGCTTCGTGCGCTGGGCCGACGGACCGATCATGCGGGTGATGGACGGGCTCATGGCCATCCCCGGCATCCTGCTGGCGATCGCGCTGATGGCCGTGACGCGCGCCAGCCTCACCACGGTGATCATCGCCATCACGGTGCCCGAGATACCGCGCGTGGTGCGGCTGGTGCGCTCGCTGGCGCTCACCTTGCGCGAGCAGCTGTTCGTGGAGGCCGCGCACGCGGTCGGCACGCGGCTGCCGGTGATCCTCGTGCGGCACGTGCTGCCGAACATCGTAGCGCCGCTCATCGTGCAGGCCACCTTCGTGGCGGCCGCCGCCGTGCTCACCGAGGCCGCGCTGTCCTTCCTCGGCGTGGGCGTGCCTTCGCAGACGCCGAGCTGGGGCAACATGATGGCCGAGGGTCGCAACTTCGTGACCGTGGCGTTCCACATCATCCTGTACCCGGGCCTGCTGCTGGCGGCCACGGTGCTGGCGATCAACCTGCTCGGCGACGGCCTGCGCGATGCGCTCGACCCGCGCCTGGCGCGGCAGCTGTGATGAAGAGGAACGCCCCATGACGATCCACATGTCCCAGGCCACCCTCGCTCCCGGCGAGCCGCTGCTCGAGGTCGACAACCTGCGCACCTACTTCAACACGCTCGCGGGCACCGTGCGCTCGGTCGACGGCGTGTCGTACACCGTGCGCGCGGGCCGCACGCTCGGCGTGGTCGGCGAATCGGGTTGCGGCAAGAGCGTGACCGCGCTGTCGATCCTGCGGCTGGTGCCCACGCCGCCCGGTCGCCACATGGGCGCGGTGCGCCTGCGCGGCACCGACCTGATGCAGCTCAGCGAACGCGAGATGCGGCAGATTCGCGGCAACCGCATCTCGATGATCTTCCAGGAGCCGATGACCTCGCTGAACCCGGTGCTCACCGTGGGCCGGCAGATCGCCGAGACGGTGCAACTGCACCAGAAGGCCAGCCGCGCCGAGGCGCTGCAGCGCGCGGTCGAGATGCTGCGGCTGGTGCAGATTCCCGAGCCCGAGCGGCGCGTGAACGAGTACCCGCACCAGCTCTCGGGCGGCATGCGCCAGCGCGTGATGATCGCGCTGGCCCTGGCCTGCAACCCCGAGGTGCTGATCGCCGACGAGCCCACCACTGCGCTGGACGTGACCATCCAGGCGCAGATCCTCGACCTCATCAAGCGGCTGCAGAAAGAACTGGGCATGGGCGTGGTGATGATCACGCACGACCTGGGCGTGGTGGCCGAGAGCTGCGACCGCGTCGTCGTCATGTACGCCGGCAAGAAGGTGGAAGAAGCCGACGTGATCGACCTGTTCGATCGCCCGCTGCACCCCTACACGCGCGCGCTGATGGCCTCGATGCCTGCCATGAGCACGTCGAGCGCGCGGCTGCACGAAATTCCGGGCATGGTGCCCGCCGCGCACGAGCTCGGGCGCGGCTGCGCCTTTGCCGCACGCTGTTCGCAGGCACGCGAGCGCTGCCGCCGCGAAACACCACCGCTTTCCACGCAGGGCGACGGGCACGTGGTCGCCTGCTTCGCGGTGCAGGAGCAATGGACCAACGAGGCTGCCGAGGCGAGCGCATGACGACGACAACGACAACATCCACCCAGGCACCGCTCCTGCAGGTGCGCGAACTGCGCAAGCACTACATCTCGCCGCATCGCTGGCTGCGCCCGACCAAGCCGGCGATCCAGGCGGTCGACGGCGTGTCGTTCAACGTCGGGCACGGCGAGACGCTGTCGCTGGTCGGCGAGTCGGGTTGCGGCAAGACCACCACGGCCAAGTCGGTGATGCGGCTGGTCGAGCCCACCTCGGGCTCGGTGCGGCTGAACGGGGAAGAGCTGCTGACCCTGTCCGCGAACGCGATGCGCCAGCGCCGGCGCGACCTGCAGATCATCTTCCAGGACCCGTACGCCTCGCTGAACCCGCGCCTCACGGCCGGCGACATCGTGGCCGAGCCGCTGCGCAACTTCGGCGACGTGTCGCTGGCCGAGCGGCGCGAGCGCGTGCAGTGGTTGTTCTCGCGCGTCGGCCTGCGGCCCGAGGCGGCGAAGAAGTTTCCGCACGAGTTCTCGGGTGGTCAGCGGCAGCGCCTGGGCATTGCGCGCGCGCTGGCACTCAACCCGAAGCTCATCGTCTGCGACGAGCCGGTGTCGGCGCTCGACGTGTCGGTGCAGGCGCAGGTGGTCAACCTGCTGATGGACCTGCAGGCCGAGTTCGGCATCGCCTACCTGTTCGTGGCGCACGACCTTGCCGTGGTGCGCCACATCAGCCACCGCGTGGCCGTGATGTACCTCGGCCACATCGTGGAGATCGCCGACCGCGACACGCTGTTCTCGGCGCCGCGCCATCCGTACACCGAGATCCTGCTGTCGGCCGTGCCCGTGCCCAACCCGCGCACGCCCGCGCGGCGCCTGCTGCTGCAGGGCGACCCGCCGAGCCCGGCCAACCCGCCCTCGGGCTGCCGTTTTCACACGCGCTGCCCGATGGCGCAGGCCGTGTGCAAGGAGAAGACGCCCGAACTGACGGAGCGCCCTTCGTCTTCCAAGGGTGGCCATTGGGTCGCCTGCCACTTCCGTTGAAAGCATTGCCTCCATGACCGACAAGACACCCCACTACGACCTCTTGATCCACGGCGGTACCGTCATCGACGGCACCAAGGCCCCGCGCTTCGACGCCGACGTGGGCATCGTCAATGGCCGCATCGCCGCCATCGGCAAGCTCGCGGGTCACACGGCCGACCAGACGCTCGACGCCACGGGCCGCATCGTCGCGCCGGGCTTCATCGACTCGCACACGCACGACGATCAGGCCGTGCTGTCGCAGGCGCAGATGCCGTTCAAGGTGTCGCAGGGCGTGACCACGGTGGTGGCGGGCAACTGCGGCATCAGCGCCGCGCCGCTGCGCGCCGACATGGACCTGCCGATGCCGCTGAGCCTGCTCGAAACGCCGGCCGAAGACCGCTTCACGACCTTCGCGGCCTACCTCGATGCATTGCGCGCCACGCCCTCGTCGGTCAACGTGGCGGCGATGGTCGGTCACTCGACGCTGCGCGCCGTGACCATGTCCGACCTCGACCGGCCCGCGACCGACAAGGAGATCGCCGCCATGCAGGCGCTGGTCGAAGAAGCGATGCAGGCCGGCGCCATCGGCCTGTCGACCGGCACCTTCTACCCGCCGGCCGTGAAGGCCACGACCGAAGAGATCATCGAGGTCGGCCGCCCGCTCACGTCGCGCAAGGCGCTGTACGTGACGCACATGCGCGACGAGAGCGACCACGTGATGGAATCGCTGGAAGAAACCTTCCGCATCGGCCGCGCGCTCGACATTCCGGTGGTGGTGTCGCACCACAAGGTGCAGAACACGCAGAACTTCGGCAAGACCAAGGTCACGCTGCCGTTCATTCAAGAGGCGATGAAGCACCAGTGCATCGGCCTCGACTGCTACCCGTACACCGCCGGCTCCACCATGATCCGCACCGACCGCGGAATGATGGACGGCCGCGTGCTCATTGCCTCCAGCGTGCCGCACCCCGAATGCGCAGGCCGCGACCTGAAGGACATCGCGGCCGAATGGGGCGTGTCGGGCGAAGAGGCCGCGCTGCGCCTGTCGCCCGGCAGCGCCATCTATTTCATGATGGACGAAGACGACGTGCAGCGCGTGCTCGCCTTCGACGAGACCATGATCGGCTCCGACGGCATCCCGCTGGGCGACAAGCCGCACCCGCGCCTGTGGGGCACCTTCCCGCGCGTGCTGGGGCACTACAGCCGCGACGTGGGGCTGTTCCCGCTGGAGACGGCGGTGTGGAAGATGACGGGGCTCACGGCGCGCAACTTCGGCCTGCACGAACGCGGCGCGCTCAAGGTCGGGCATCACGCCGACGTGGTGGTCTTCAATGCCGCGACGGTGCGCGACACCGCGAATTACGAAACGCCGACCGAGCCCGCCGAAGGCATCGATGCGGTGATCGTGAACGGCGCCGTCACGTGGCGCCACGGCGTGCACAGCGGCGCGCGCAACGGCCAGGTGATCGTGCGCAAGGACGCAACCTGACACGTTGCGCCACGGCGGCACCTGCATGGCGCCCGCCCTCGCATCCTGGTGCATGCGCAGCACCGGATCGGTGAACACGCCGGGCCTCGCGGGCCCGGTTTTTCTTTCTTCTTTGCGCTTTTCCCCTCTGGCAGTGCATCCCTAGGGGATTTCCCTCGACAGCTGGCCCGGAGCTTGCGTAGTTTGCCCACATAGTTGAACATTTCAACTATTGAAGACTTCTACCAACCCGCCATGCACGCCCCGCTTCGCCTGAAGAACGACTACCTCAACGTGCTGATCGACCTGGCGTCGCAGCGCACGCGCGACCGCGGCTCGCGCATCTACGAGATCGAACTCGGCCTGTCGATCCGCGACGTGCGCCTGCTGCGCATGATCGGCGCCGAGCCCGGCATCACCATGGGCCAGCTGGTGCAGACCTGCGGCATCGAGAAGACGCTGGTCTCCAAGCTGGTGAGTTCGCTGGTGCAGCGCAAGCTGGTCGAGCGCCAGATCGGCACCGAGGACGCGCGGCAGATCCGCCTGTGCCTGAGCCCCGCCGGCGTCGACATGGTGCTGCGCGCCGAGCCCATCGGGCATGAGATGGAAGCGCGCTTTCTCGACTGCCTGAGCGTCGCCGACATCGAGAACCTGCGCCGCATCATGCACAAGCTCATCGACGCCGAAGAAGGCTCGCGCGACATCTTCGAATTCCTGCTGGTGCAGCTGCGCGAAAGCAAGGAATCGCCCCCGTCTTCCTCTCCCGCGTCTTCCGCTCCCTCCCGAAAGAAGTAAGGCTCCATGGCAATCCACTTTTCACCGCGCCGCGTCGCGGCGGCTTCCCTGTCGGCGCTCGCTTTGTGCTTCGCCGCCACCGCGTCCGCCCAGACCGTGCTTCGCACCGTGCCCTCGTCGGATTTGAAGATCGTCGACCCGATCTGGACCACCGCCAACATCACGCGCAACCACGGCCTGATGATCTACGACACCCTCTTCGCGATGGACGAGAAGGGCGTCATCAAGCCGCAGATGGTCGACAAGTACAGCGCGAGCGCCGACAACAAGGTGTGGAGCTTCACGCTGCGCCCGGGCCTGAAGTTCCATGACGGCGCACCGGTCACGTCGCAGGACGTGATCGCCTCGCTGGCGCGCTGGGCCAAGCGCGACACGCTGGGCCAGAAGATGTACGAGGCCATGGACAGCATCGCCGCCGACGGCCCCAACGGCTTTCGCATGACGTTCAAGCAGCCCTTCGGCGTGGTGCTCGACGCGCTCGGCAAGCCCAACCCGCTGGTGCCTTTCATCATGCCCAAGCGCGTGGCCGACACGCCCGCCGACAAGCAGATCGACGAGATGATCGGCTCCGGCCCCTTCACGCTCGCCAAGGAAGACTTCCGCCCGGGCGACCGCGTCATCTACCGCAAGAACACCGCCTACGTGCCGCGCAAGGAACCCGCGTCGGGCCTGGCCGGCGGCAAGGTGGTGCACGTCGATCGCGTCGAGTGGGTGATGCTGCGCGACCCGCAGACGCAGACCAATGCGCTGCTCAACGGCGAGGTCGACATGCTCGAGACCGTGCCCTCGTCGGGCTACACCGGCATGCGCACCAACGACAAGATCGAGTTGGTCGACGTGATGCCGGCGGGCCCCTTCACGGTGCTCTACAACCACAAGGTGCCGCCCTTCAACAACCCGAAGGCGCTGAAGGCTGCGATGCTGGCCATCAACCAGGAAGCGATGCTGCGCGCGCAAGTCACCTTCCGCGATTTCTACAAGCCCTGCGCCTCGATCTACCTGTGCGGCTCGCTTTACGCGAGCGACAAGACCGGCTTCTACACCGGCAAGCCGCAGTTCGAAGAAGCGCGCAAGCTGCTCAAGGAATCGGGCTACGACGGCAAGCCCGTGGTGCTCATGCTGCCGGGCGATGCGCCCGCGCTCAACAAGCTGCCTGCGGTGTACGGCCAGTTGCTCAAGCAGGTGGGCTTCAACGTCGACGTGCAGACCACCGACTGGGCCACGCTCGTCACGCGGCGCGCCAAGAAGGACCTGCCCGAGAACGGCGGCTGGAACGCCTTCATCACCTTCTGGGGCGGCGTGGATGCAAGCAGCCCCATCAGCTACAGCCCGCTGACCGGCAACGGCGACCAGGGCTACTTCGGCTGGCCCGTGGTGCCCGAGCTGGAGGCGCTGAAGACGAAGTTCATCGCCACCGCCGACCTCGCGCAGCGCAAGGAGATCGCCACGCAGATCCAGCAGGTCGTGCTCGAGCACGGCGTGCTCGCGCCGCTCGGCGAAGCCAAGGCGCCCACGGCCGTGCGCCGCGGCACGATCACCGGCCTGCTGCCGTCGCCGGCGGTGCTGTACTGGAACGTGCGCAAGAAGACGGCACCGTAAGCCGACGGGCGCTACCGCCCCTCTCCCCTCTTTCTGATCGACACCCCTGACCGGCTGCGCCTTGCGCGGCAGCCGGGCGGGACTTCCTTTGCCCGCGCCGGACGCCCGGCCCTTCGTCACGGACCTGATTCACATGCTCCACTTCCTGTTGCGCCGCGGACTGGCCACCGCGCCCGTGCTCCTGATCGTGGCCGTCATCGTCTTCCTGCTGCTGCGCATGACGCCCGGCGACCCGGCCGCGGCCATCGCGGGCGACTCAGCGAATGCGCAGGACATCGCGCGCATCCGTGCGCAGCTGGGCCTGGACGCATCGATCGTGACGCAGTTCGTGCACTGGCTCGGCCAGGTGCTGCGCGGCGATCTCGGCTACTCGTTCTTCTACCGGATGCGCGTGACCGACCTGATCGGCCAGCGCCTGGAACCCACGCTCTCGGTGGCGGCGGTGACGGTGGTGCTCACGGTGCTGATCGCCGTGCCGATCGGCGTGCTCGCGGCCTCGCAGCGCGGCGGCCGGCTCGACCGCTTCATCATGGGCGCCTCGGTGCTCGGTTTCTCGGTGCCGGTGTTCGTGGCCGGCTACGTGATGATCTGGCTGTTCTCGATGCAGCTCGGCTGGCTGCCTTCGCAGGGCTACCAGCGCATCGGCGATGGCATCGGCCCCTGGCTGCGCCACCTGGCGTTGCCCTGCGTCACGCTGGCCGTGATGTACGCGGCGCTCATTGCGCGGGTCACGCGCGCGGCGGTGTCGGAGGCGCTCACCGAAGACTACGTGCGCACCGCGCGCGCCAAGGGCATCTCGGAGTGGCGCATGCTGCTGCGCCACGCGCTGGCCAACGCGGCCGTGCCGATCGCCACCGTCATCGGCCTGAGCGTGGCGGGCCTCATCGGCGGCGTGGTGGTCACCGAGACCATCTACGCGATCCCCGGCCTCGGCCAGCTCACGGTGGACGCCGTGCTCTCGCGCGACTACCCGCTGATCCAGGGCATCACCCTCTTCTTCTCGCTCGTCTACGTGGTGGTCAACCTGCTGGTGGACCTGAGCTACCTGCTGCTCGATCCGCGCATCCGCTACTGACAGCCTTCACACCGCCTTTCGAAAGCCTCGCCATGACTTCGATTTCCCTGCGCGACGACGCGCCCACATTGACTGCGGTTCCTCCCGCCGCGCCGCGCGCTCCGGCCCGGTCGCTGCTGCGCCGCCTGCTCGCCAACGGTGCCGTGCGCGTCGGCGGCGCCTTGCTGGTCGCGATGCTGGTGCTGGCGGTGGCCGCGCCCTGGCTCTACACCATCGACCCGAACGCGATGGACCCGGCGAACTCGCACCTGCCGCCCGGCACGCGCACCGAGTTCACCACGCTCGCAGGCGACAGCTTCGAGCGCTTCTTCCCGCTGGGCACCGACAGCATGGGCCGCGACCTGTGGAGCCGCACGGCCTACGGGGCGCGCATCTCGCTGTCGGTGGGCGTGGCGGTGGCGCTGGGCTCGGTCGCGTTCGGCCTCGTGGTCGGCATGGTGGCGGGCTACTTCCGGCGCCTCGACGGCGTGATCATGCGGGTGATGGACGGGATGATGGCCATCCCCGGCATCCTGTTCGCGATCGTGCTGGTGGCCGTGTGGCGGCCCAGTCTGCTCACGGTGATCCTGGCCATCGTGGTGCCCGAGACGCCGCGCGTGGCGCGGCTGGTGCGCTCGGTGGTGCTGTCGGTGCGCGAAGAGCCGTATGTGGAAGCGGCCGTCGCGCTCGACACGCCGACCTGGAAGCTGATGCTGCGCCACATCCTGCCCAACACGGTGGCGCCGCTGATCGTGCAGGGCACCTTCATCTGCGCGGCGGCGATGCTGGTGGAGGCGGTGATGTCGTTCCTGGGCATCGGCCTGCCGTCCGACGTGCCGACCTGGGGAAACATCATGTCCGAAGGCCGCACGCACTTCACCTCGCACCCGTCGACCGTGCTGCTGCCCGGTTTCTTCCTGGCGCTCACGGTGCTGGCCGTGAACATGCTCGGCGACGGCCTGCGCGATGCGCTCGATCCCAAGTTCAAACCGCGCGGAGCCTGACCATGACATCCACCCCTTCTTCGGCTTCCATGACCTCCGTCGCGCCCTGCCTCGTGGTGCGCGACCTCGCCATCGACCTGCCCGCCGGCGCCGACCGCGCGCACGCGGTGCACGGCATTTCGTTCGACGTGATGCCCGGCCAGGTCGTGTGCCTGCTCGGCGAATCAGGCTCCGGAAAGTCGGTCATCGCGCAGGCTGCGATGGGCCTGCTGCCCGCGTCGCTGCGGCCCTCGGCCGGACGCATCGAGGTGCAGGGCGAGAACGTGCTCGCGGCCGATGCGAAGCGGCTGCGGGCCCTGCGCGGCGCGCGCATGGCGATGGTGTTCCAGGAGCCGATGACCGCGCTCAACCCCGTGATGCGCTGCGGTGCGCAGGTCGACGAGATCCTGGCCGAGCACACGACCCTGGGCGCCGCCGCGCGCCGCGAGCGCGTGCTCGCGATCTTCGAGCGCGTGCGACTGCCCGAGCCCCAGCGCATCTACGACGCCTACCCGCACCAGCTCTCGGGCGGGCAGCGCCAGCGCATCGTGATCGCCATTGCGCTGATCCTGCGCCCGGCATTGCTGATCTGCGACGAGCCCACCACCGCGCTCGACGTGACCACGCAGGCCGAAATTCTTTCGCTCATCCGAGAGATGCAGCAGGAGAACGGCACCGCCGTGCTGTTCATCACGCACGACTTCGGCGTGGTGGCCGACATCGCCGACCAGGTGGTGGTGCTGCAGCTGGGCCGGCAGGTCGAGAGCGGACCGAAAGACGACGTGCTGCGCCGACCGAAGGAGGCCTACACGCGCATGCTGCTCGACGCCGTACCGCGGCTGGCGCCGGTGCTGCGCGCGCCCATCGAGGCCAAGGCGCCGCTGCTCGATGCGCGCGGCGTGGGCAAGGTCTACCGCACGGGCAGCTGGCCCGGCAAGCGCCGCACGGTGCATGCGGCGGCCGACGTGTCGCTGAAGCTGCATGCGGGCGAAACGGTCGGCATCGTGGGCGAATCGGGCTCGGGCAAGTCGACCGTGGCGCGCTGCATCGCGCGGCTCATCGAACCGACCGACGGCGACATCCGCGTGCCGGGCATCGAGGGCTCGCGCGGCGCGCAGCGCTCGGCGTTCCGGCGCATGGTGCAGGTCGTGTTCCAGGACCCGAACCGCTCGCTCAACCCGCGCCGCACGGTGGGCCAGTCGATCGTCGAGGGGCCGGTGAATTTCGGCGTGCCGCATGCCAAGGCCTGGCAGCGCGCCGAGGAGCTGATGGCGCTGGTGCGGCTGCAGCCCGAGGTGCTGCACCGCTACCCGAGCGAGTTCTCGGGAGGCCAGCGCCAGCGGCTGTGCATTGCGCGCGCGCTGGCCTGCGAGCCGCGCGTGCTGATCGCCGACGAGGCCGTGTCGGCGCTCGACGTGTCGGTGCAGGACCAGATCCTGAAGCTGCTCGCGGAGATCCAGCAGCGGCTGTCGATCGGCATCCTATTCATCACGCACGACCTGCGCGTGGCCAGCCAGATCTGCGACCGCCTGATCGTGATGCACCAGGGCCGCATCGTCGAAGAAGGCAGCGCGCACGACGTGCTGCTGTCGCCGCGCGAGGCCTACACGCGCACGCTGCTGGCCGCGGCGCCCGGCCAGGGCTATGCGTTCGGAGGCGGCTGAGCGCCGTCGCCTTCCTGTCTTTTCCAACCACCTTCATCCAACCAACCCAAAGAGACGAAGCCATGACCACACCTTTGTACGAACTCAGTGCCCTCCAGTTGCTCGAACACTACCGTGACCGCGCCTTGTCGCCGGTCGAGGTGACGCAGGCCGTGCTCGCGCGCATCGAGCGCTGGGAGCCGCACATCCACGCCACCTACGGCCTGGACGCCGAGGCCGCGCTCGCATCGGCCCGCGCCTCCGAGGCGCGCTGGGCGCAGGGCAAGCCGCAGGGCGAGCTCGACGGCGTGCCGGTCACGCTGAAGGAAAACATCGCCACGCGCGGCACACCCACGCCGATCGGCAGCGCGGCCACGGTGCTGGCACCCGCCGCGGCCGACGCCCCCGCCGCCGCACGCCTGCGCGAAGCGGGCGCGGTGATCGTGACCAAGACGACGATGCCCGACTTCGGCTTCCTCGGCGCGGCGCCGTCGAGCTTCCACGCGCTCACGCGCAACCCGTGGGACCTGGGCCGCAACACGGGCGGCTCGAGCTCGGGCGCCGGTGCTGCCGCCGCCGCGGGCTACGGCCCACTGCACCTGGGCAGCGACATCGGCGGTTCGGTGCGCATTCCGGCCAGCTTCTGCGGCGTGTTCGGCCTGAAGCCCAGCCACGGCCGCATCCCGGTCGACCCGCCCGCCGCGGCGCGCGTGATCGGCCCGATGACGCGCACCGTCGCCGACGCCGCGCTGCTGATGCAAGTGGTGACGCGCCCCGACGCGCGCGACTACATGAGCCTGCCGCCGAACGACCTGGCGTGGCAGCGGCTCGAACGCAACGTGAAGGGCCTGCGCATCGGCCTGTGGACCGAGACCACGGGCGGCTGGCCCATCGATGCGGAAGTGAAAGAAGCGGTGCTCGCTGCGGCACGCCTGTTCGAGCAGGCCGGCGCCATCGTCGAGCCGCTGGCCGACTGGACCACGCTGGACATGCGCATGGGCATGGCCCACTTCTTCACGATGCGCTGCCGCGTCGACCTGGCCGCGATGCCGCCGGAACGCGCGAAGCTCGCGGCCGGCTACATCCATCAGGCGGCGGAGTTCGCGGCCTCGCTCACGCCCGAAGACACCTTCCGTGCCTTCACGCGCATGCAGGCGCTGCGCGCGGCCACCGTGGCGGCCACGCAGCCCTTCGACTACGTGCTGTCGCCGGTGTCGCCGGTGCTGCCGTTCGCGGCGGACGCGATCAACAGTGGCTCGGAGAATCCGCTGAAAGACACACACTTCACGTCGGTGTTCAACCAGTCGGAACAACCGGCCGCGTCGATCAACTGCGGGCATTCAACGAACGGCCTGCCGATCGGCCTGCAGATCGCGGGGCGTCGCTTCGACGACCTGGGCGTGCTGCAGATGGCGCGCTTCTATGAATCGGTGCGTCCGGCGCAGGCGCGCTGGCCTGAACCGGCCTGAACCAAGCGAATCAGTCCGGCGCGTTCATCACGCGGTCGAACTCTTCGTCGGCCGGCACGTTGTCGGCATCGAGCTCGCTGGCATCGGTGAGGTCGATGCCCGTTTCGTCCGACAGGTCGTCGGACGCATCGGCTTCGAGTTCATCGAAGTCGTCGGCAGGCGTGCTGTCGTCATCGTCGTCTTCGGACGACGAGGCGGAGCGCGCGGTGGCATCGGCGTGGGGCGTCATGAGAATTCCTCGGCAGATGGGTGAACGGCCCTCTATGGTGCGCCTGTTTTGCCCATTGCGGTGGATCGACGGGCTGACGTCGGTGTCGGAAAGTTTCCCGTCCCCCGAGGCCGCGAGGCCGCCCGCACACGTCGTCGTCAGTCCTTGTGGACGTGGCCGTGTTCGCCGTGTCCTTCGTCGTGGCCATGCTCATGGCCATGGTCGCCGTGTGCCAGGCGGCTCACGAGCGTGACCAGCAGGATGCCCGCTGCAAGCCACGCGATCTGCGCCGCGGTCTGGCGCGCGGGCAGGCGCTTCTGCAGCTGCGGAATCAGGTCGGCCAACGCCACGTAGACAAAGCTGCTGCCGGCCAGCACCAGGAAGTACGGCAGCCAGCCATGCAGCTGGTCGACCAGCCACCAGCCCGCGATGCCGCCGAGCATGGTCATCGTGCCCGCGAGCGACACCTTCACCAGGGCCGCGCGCGAATTGGCCGAGCTCTGGCGCAGCACGACGAGATCGCCGATGTGGTGCGGCACTTCGTGCGCGAGCACGGCCAGTGCGGCCACGAGGCCCAGGCGGATGTCGGCGACGAAGGCCGAGGCGATCAGGATGCCGTCGCCGAAACAATGCACGCTGTCGCCGGTGAGCACGGCCCAGCTACCGCCGCCCGTGGGCGATGTGTGGTGGTGGGCGTGGCCGTGTGAATGACCGTGATCGTGGCCGTGGTGATCGTGCGCTTCGCCCTTCGCGGGTGCGACGTCGCCATGGTGGTGCTCATGCCCGTGGTGCCACAGCTCGGCCTTGTCGAGCAGGAAGAAGAACACCAGCCCGAACAGCAGCACCGCGAACAGCAGCGCGGGCTCGATGCGGCTTTCGAAGGCCTCGGGCAGCAGGTGCATGAAGGCCGTGGCCAGCAGCGCGCCGGCCGCCAGGCTCAGCAGGTGCTGCGGGTTCACGCCGCCGCCGCCGCTGCGCACGCCCACGCGCAGCAGCAGGGCCGCGAGCCAGACGCTTCCGATGCCGGCGACCAGGGTCGCCAAGAGAATTACTATCAAATTCATAGCTGCTTGCGCAAAAGTGGCCGCCGTTACGGCCGTGTTCCGTTCATAAAAAGAGAAAGGCCGTCACTTCGGACGGCCTTCGGCGGAGGGTGGCTACGGGGCGCCGTCTTCGGTCAGGCGACACCATTGGCTTTGAACCAGGCCGTGGCACGCTGCCAGCCGTCGTCCGCGGCGCTCTTGACGTAGCTGGAACGGTAGTCGGCGTGGAACGCGTGGCCTGCTTCGGGGTACACGACGAAGCTCGATGCCTTGGCCGCCGGGGTTCCAGTGGCCAGAGCAGCTTTCATCTTATCAACCGTGTCAAGGGGGATGCCCTGGTCTTTTCCGCCGTACAGGCCGAGCACCGGCGCCTGCAGGCTGGCGGCGATGTCGACCGGGTGTTTCGGCTGCAGTTCGCTGGCCTGCCCGACCAGCCGGCCGTACCAGGCCACACCGGCCTTGACCTTGCCCGTGGCGGCGTACAGCCACACGATGCGCCCGCCCCAGCAGAAGCCGGTGATGCCGGCCTTGCTGGTGTCGCCGCCGTTGGCCTTGGCATAAGCGAGCGCGCCGTCGAGGTCGGCCATGACCTGCGCATCAGGCACCTTGCTGACGATGTCGGCCTGCAGCTTGGGAATGTCGGTGTAGCCGCGCGGGTCGCCCTGCCGCGCATACAGCTCGGGTGCGATGGCCAGGTAGCCGAGCTTGGCGAAGCGGCGGCAGGTGTCGGCGATGTACTCGTGCACGCCGAAGATTTCCTGGATCACCAGCACCACCGGCAGCCCGGTCTTGCCGGCGGGCGCGGCGGCGTAGGCGGGCACCTCGAAGCCGTTGACGGTGTACTTGATGGGGCCGGCCTTCAGGCCGTCGGCCGGGGTCGAGATGGCCGTCTGTGCGGCCACCGGCAGCACGGCGGCGGCGTAGCCGACACCGAGGGCGGCCTTGAGCGCAGTGCGGCGCGTGGCCCCCTGCTCGGTGCTGTCGCCGGGGCGCAGCGAATCGAATTCGGAACGGTTGTCGTCGAAGGAGGTCATGCAAGGGCTCCGGTTGAATCGTCTGACAAGGGGGTGAGCGCGTCGAAAAAACGCACGCCGCAATGTAGGCGAAATCGCGCCGGGCCGTATGACCGGGCGGTAAATCAGCCGTGCGGTTGCTGTGTACCGTAGGCCCGCCGTGCCAGCGCCTCGGCCAGCACCTGCGCCGGGTCGACGAGCCGCAGCCCCGCCACCGCGGCCGAGCCCTGCAGGCCCAGCGGCACCTCGGTGCAGCCCATGATGATCGTGACCGGGCCGTGCCGGTCGGCCAGCCGCAGCGCGACCTCGGAGAAGCAGCGCTCGGCCAGCGGCAGGTTGCCGGCTTTCACGCCGTCGAAGATGCCGCGCATGATGGTCTGGCGCTCGTCGGCCAGCGGCACGTGGCAACCCAGGCCGGCCTCGGCCAGTGCCTCTTCATACAGCCGCACGCGGTAGGTGCCTTCGGTGGCCATCAGTGCCACCTCGGTCGCGCCTTGTGCGGCCAGTTGCTGCGCGGTTTCGCGTGCCATGTGCAGCAGCTCGACCTGCGGAAAACGTTCCTGCAGGCTCGCATGCCAGGCATGCGCCGTGTTGCAGGCGATGGCCACGGCACGGCTGCCCAGCGCGGCCAGCCGGCCCAGCGCCTGCAGCATCGGTTCGAGCGGCTGGTGCGCGCCCTGCTCGCCCGAGGCCAGCGCGCCGGTGCGATCGGGCACCGGCACCTGCGCCAGCCAGTGTTCGGGAAAGGACTGGTCGCGCACCGGCTCGCCGCGTGCACGCATCTGCTGCGCGCAGGCCTGCACGAAGAGCCGGACGAAGTCGGCGCCCGCCGCGGGGCCCATGCCCCCCAAGATGCCAACTACGTTCGTCGAAGCCATGGTCTTTCTCTGTTTCAGGAATACCGCGGAACCGGCTTTGCCGGGCCGCTGGTATTGCCCCCGGTAGGGGGTTGGCGAAGCGACACCAAGTGCGCGCAGCCTGGGGGCGAGCTCAAGTGGCTGGCTTGTCGCTGAAGGCTTTCAGGTTTTCCTTCAGCTGGTCGCTCATCGGCAGGTTCAGCGGCACGTTCTTCGGCGGAATCGGCTGCATGAACCACTTGGTGTAGAGCTTCTCGAACTCGCCGCTCTTCATCATCGCGGTGAAGGTGTCGTCCACCAGCTTCTTGAAGGCCGGGTCGTCCTTGGGCAGCATGCAGGCGTAGGGCTCGACCTGCAGCGACTCGCCCACCACTTCGTAGTCGGCCGGGTTCTTCGAATTGGCGATGAGGCCGAACAGCAGGATGTCGTCCATGGCGAAGGCCACGGCGCGGTCGCTCTCGACCAGCAGGAACGCGTCGGCGTGGTCCTTGCCGAGCACGATGTCCATGCCGAGGTTCTTCTCGGTGTTGTACTTGCGCATGACCAGCGCGTTGGTGGTGCCGGTGGTGCTGGCCACGGTCTTCTTCGCGAGGTCGGCGTAGTCCTTGATCTTGGAAGACTTCTTCGTCAAGAGGCGCGTGCCCGTGTAGAAGTGGTTGACCGCAAAGGCCACGTCCTTGCCGCGCGCGGTGTTGTTGGTGGTGGAGCCGCACTCCAGGTCGATGGTGCCGTTGGTGATCAGCGGGATGCGGTTCTGCGAGGTGACCGCCATCAGCGAGACCTGCAGGTTGGGCTTGTTCAACTTCTTCTTCACCGCCTCGACCACGGCGTTGGAGAGTTCCACCGAGAACCCGATCGGCTTGCTGGGGCCGTCCAGGTAGCTGAAAGGCACCGACGACTCGCGGTAGGCGAGCGAGATCTTGCCGGACTCGGCGATCTTGGCGAGCGTGTCGGCAGCTTGCGCGGCCGGTGCAGTGAAGAGGACCGCGGCAGCCAGGGACGCCATCAAAACGGAGAGTTTCATTCGAGCCTTCATTCGGTTGGATTGAACAGACAACCAGTGTAAGAAGGAGTGACACATCGGGACAATTCCAATTAACCCCGGGGTCATGCCCAAAGGTTATGGGCTGGGTTCTTTTGGCATTTCCGGGCGGCGCGGGGCGCCTCTACAGTCGCACGCTGTCTCTTCTGTTCTCTTTCTTCTTCACTTCCGGAAAGTTGCCCCATGCATGTGTGCGTGCTCGGCGCCGGCATCGTGGGCCTGGCGACCGCCTGGCAACTCGAGCGCCAGGGCCACCAGGTCACGGTGATCGACCGCGCAGCGCCCGGCGCGGGCGCCAGCGGCGGCAACGGCGCGCAGCTCAGCTACTCGTACGTGCAGCCGCTGGCCGACCCGTCGATCTGGACGCAGCTGCCCAAGCTGCTGTTCTCCCCCACCTCGCCGCTGAAGCTGCGCCCGCAGCTCGACCCGCTGCAATGGCGCTGGGGCCTGGCCTTCCTGGCCGCCTGCAACGCATCAACTTCGCGCGACACCACCGCGCAGCTGCTTGCATTGGCCGCCGCGAGCCGCACCGGCTTCGAAGCCATGCAGGCCGACATCGCACCCGACTGCGATTTCTCCGCCACCGGCAAGCTGGTGCTCTATGCGAGCGCGGCGTCGCTCGAAGGGGCGAGCGCGCAGGTCGAACTGCAGCGCACGCTGGGCAGCGAACAGCGCATCGTCACGCCCGACGAGTGCGTGGCCATCGAGCCCGCACTCGCGGACTACCGCGGCCAGATGGCGGGCGCGGTCCACACGCCGAGCGAATGCGCGGCCGACTGCCTCAAGGTGTGCGCCGAGCTGATGCGCGCACTGAGCGCGCGCGGCGTGCGCTTCATGCTCGGCGTCGACGTGCACGGCTTCGCGCGCAGCGAAGGACGCGTGGCGGCCGCGCAGACGAGCGAAGGCGACATCGAAGCCGATGCCTTCGTGATGGCGCTCGGTTCGGCCTCGCACAAGCTCGGTCGTGCGCTCGGCGCCTACCTGCCGGTGTACCCGCTCAAGGGCTACAGCATCACGGTCGAGGTCGACCCCGCACCCGGCGCGGCGCCGCGCGTGAACGTGACCGACAGCGCGCGCAAGGTCGTCTTCGCGCGCATCGGCTCGCGCCTGCGCGTGGCGGGCATGGCCGAGCTCGTGGGGCACGACGCGAGCATCCCAGCCACGCGCATCGAGACGCTGGCCGACGCCACACGCGCGGTGTTCCCGCGCGCCAGCCGGCTCGCCGAACTGCACCCCTGGACCGGCATGCGCCCGGCCACGCCGAAGGGCCTGCCGATCATCGGGCGGCTGCCGCATGCGCCGTCGAACATGCTGTTCAACACCGGCCACGGCGCGCTGGGTTTCACGCTGGCCTTCGGCTCGGCGCAGCGGATCGCGCAGGCGCTGGACGCGGCCCCGTCGCGCTCCTGAGCTTGCGGCCGAGGCGCCGCCAGCCGATCACCACGCCGGTCAGGCTCAGCAACGCACCGCCCGCGCTCAGCACGACCAGCAGCACGTCCCACAGCGGGCGGCGCTCGAGCAGCGGCAGCCAGTCCCAGCTGTGCAGCATCGCGAACAGCCAGCGGCTCCAACGACGCGTGCTGTCGCTGCGGCCGAGCACGGCGCCGGTCTGCGGATCGACATGGACCCAGGTGGCGTGCGTGTCGGCAAACACCACGCGCCAGACGGGCAGCGGCTTCTCGCTGCCGCCGGTCATGGTGTGCGCGTCACGCGTGTAGTAGTGGCTGTCGTAGGCGGTGAGCACGTCGATGCGTGCGACCGGGTCGGGCAGCAGTTGCGCGACGGCGGTGCGCAGTGCCTCCGGGTCGAACTGCTGCGGCTGTGCGCTGGCCGCGTCGCGCACCAGCGGCCGGCCGCTGGCGGTGCTGGCCAGCACCAGCGTCTGCCCTGCCGCGCGCACCCAGCGCAATTCGCGGA